>NZ_JAABNK010000013.1:0-180961 GCF_009915965.1 Proteus sp. G2300 | reverse complement strand
TTATTTATTATTTATTATTTATTATTTATTATTTATTATTTATTATTTATTATTTATTATTTAAGAGGCTAGTTTATAATATACCTTTTATTACTCCACTCTATTATTGCTGTGTTATCTTTGCGCTGTCACACTTATATTTTCAGTCTCTCGACTTGATGAAGCTATAATAAGTTTAATTTCACAATCTCACAATCATTAAATTATTACAAAATATGACACAGACTAATATTATTTTTATAAAACACCAAATACAGATCAATTTAAGATAAAGATAAGATTAATAATTTATAAAAACCACCAAACAAAGAGCGAAACACCATTCGTTAACATTTTCTTGATATACATATCCTAACTTAATAATAAAGAAAAGCTAATAATAGGACTAAAAATGCACGATAAATGAGGAAGATTGTAACTTAACAGTAATACTTATCTCATTTTTAGATGAGAAATAAGAGAGAAATAGCTTTTTATAATGCAGTTTTTCTTCACTATCTTTATATCAGAGACAATTTAACACATTTAATGCCAACTTTTTGATAACCGGCTCTTGCACTGATAGACATTCTTATTTCTGATAATATAATCAAAATTTGGTTTAAATCTGATTAGAAGGTGTTGTTATGGGCATTGTTGGCTGGATTATTACAGGTATATTTGTTGGTATTATCTTAGGTGCCGTATTAAAAATGATAAAGAAAAAATAGCGCGATAAGAAAGGCACCAATTTAAAACATAAACCACTTATGTTGATCGCATTCCTTTCACCTCACTGACTTCTGTTGAAAGTAAAAATGAAAAAACATTTTCTAAAATATCTTATGATCCCGGTCGCTTTGCTGACATTGAATGCGTGTAGCCAGCGTTCATCATTACCACCAGCAACACAGCCTTCTATGTTAAATCAGCAGAATAATGTACCTGAACTAGCACAGTGGCCGACAGCATTAAGCCCCAATGTAAGCAATGCGCGTGTGTTGTTTGATAAATATGCATCGCAGATTTACCAAAAGAGTAATCCCCAAGGCATGGTTATTGTTATGATCAATAACTCTCAAACCTTAAACCGATCTTTTGGAACAACAACCCCAGAAAGCCGTCATGCACCATCAATGAACTCACTTATTCGCATTGCTTCGATTACAAAATTAATGACCAGTGAAGTCATGCTAAAGCTACAAGATGATGGAAAATTATTAGTTACTGATCCACTGCAAAAATATAGCTATTACGGCGTCGATATCCCATTAGTCAGTACTCAATCCCCTATCCGTCTTTATCATTTAGCAACCCATACTAGTGGTTTTCCACGAGAACAACCCGGTGGAAAATGGGGCAGACCTGTTTTTATTTGGCCGACCCATGGCGATCGTTGGAATTGGTTAAAAAAAGCGACATTAACATCGCCCGCAGGTGATCAAGCGTCATATTCAAATTTAGCCTATGACTTATTAGCGGATGCCTTAGTGAAAGCATCAGGTAAAAGTTATCCACAACTTTTAAAACACTATGTCACTCAACCCGCAGGTATGACCAATACCACATTGACGCCGACGCCCACACAGTGTCAGCGATTATTAATCGGATATAAACCAAGTCCATGTTCTGACACGATCGCAGCAGCGGGAAGTGGTGGCGTGTATTCAACGCCAGCAGATATGCAACGTTGGATGCAAGGCTTTTTGACCTCTCATAATGCGGTGAGAAAACCAACGGCGAGCAAAGAACAGTCTGTCTATTTTCCTCGTAATCAACTTTCTTCAATAGAAGGTATGGATGTTGCAGGGCGTGCCGATGGTATTGGTTTAGGTTGGGTCTATATGGCGCCAGCAAATGGAATTCCGGCTATTTACCAAAAAACAGGGGGTGGCGGCGGGTTTAATACTTATATGGCAACCATACCTGAATTAAATATTGGTGTATTTGTCGTTATCACTCGTAAGCCAAATGGCACTAAATTTAGTGAAGTAACTCAAGGCACAAATGCCCTTGTCCGCGCGCTGGCAAAAGATTTTTATCAGTGATCCATGCCCAATAGTAATAAAAAAGCGCCTTGTAGGGCGCTTTTTATTTTTCAGACTGACATTATTTTCTGGTTAATATGACTTAGCGATTACGCTTCATCAATAACCATAAACTCAACGTTAAGAAGAGGATCCCCGGCACCAATGCTGCAATCACTGCCGGTATACCATAAACCAGGCTTAATCGCCCTGACACCTCATTGACGATATAGAATAAGAAACCAAAAGAAATCCCGGTTAAGACTCTTAATCCCATTGGCACAGTACGTAGTGGGCCAAAGATAAATGACAATGCCATCAACATCATGACTGCAACAGAGATAGGTGCAAAGATTTTTTTCCAGAAGTTGAGCTCATAGTTTGCTGATTCTTGTCCACTCTGTTTTAGATATTTAACGTATTGATAAAGCCCACTGATCGATAATGCATCAGGATCTAACGCCACAACGCTTAATTTTTCTGGCGTTAATCGTGTTGGCCATTCAAGTGATACCTGTTTTTTACCGGTGATTTTTTGTGGATCAGTTAAATCTGACTGCTCAACCTGTTTTAACATCCACGTTTTTTTATCCACATCATAGGTTGCACTTGATGCATAACGTACTGTTTCTAGTTTTCTATCATTATTAAAATCATAGAGAGTGATGCCTTGCATCTCATTTTGGCTCTTTATTCTGTTGATATGAATAAATTGGTTGCCATCTTTAGCCCACATACCGCGGTTAGTCGAAACTAAAGAATTCCCCATAATTTTTTCTGCACGATAGTTACGTGCGTATTGTTCACCTTGTGGTGCCCCCCACTCGCCAATCAGAACCGTTAGCAACACTAATGGAATCGCTGTTTTCATTACGGAGCCTGCGATTTGCAAACGGGTAAAACCTGATGCTTGCATCACCACCAGCTCACTGCGTGTTGCTAATGCGCCTAACCCTAATAATGCTCCGAGTAACGCGGCCATGGGGAAGAAGATCTGCACGTCTTTAAGGATATTTAAAATAGCATAAATACCCGCATCAAGTGTGGTGAAATCTCCTTGCCCTACTTTACGGAGTTGATCGACAAACTTGATAATGCCCGATAATGAAACAAGCAAAAATAGTGTCATCAAAATCGACTGTAAAATAGTACGCCCGATATATCTATCTAATACACCAAACATCAGGCAACTCCTTTCTTAAAGCGAGCTCGGAATTTACGCATAGGCAAGGTATCCCAAATATTTAATAAGATAGCTAAGCCAAGATAAACACCATTAACGCTCCACATCGCAATGAGGGGATCCACTTTTCCTTTTTCGCCATTAGAATGCAACGAACTTTGTAATAAGAAAAAGACCAAATAAAGCAACATTGCAGGTAACATGCTTAATACACGACCTTGGCGTGGATTTACCTCGCTTAAAGGCACCACCATCACAGCCATAATGACAACAGAGAAAATTAGAGTTAATCGCCAATGGAATTCAGCAATAGACTCTGTTTCATTAGAATGCCAAAGTTCAGTCATCGTTTTTTGCTCTACACGATTGCTACTAATAGTCGATTCACGATGTCCGATAACAGCTTGGTAGTCATTAAAATCAGTGATACGAAAATCACGTAATACAGCCGTACCTTCATAGCGAGTTCCCTCACTGAGTACAACAATCTGATTTCCGTTAGGCAATTCCTTGGTATAGCCTTTATCTGCCACCACAACAGACGGGCGCTGATCTTGTGTTGGGCGTAACTGTGCGAGGAACACATCTTGGAATTGGTTACCTTTCACGCTACCAAGATAAAGCACCATATTACGATCATTGGACATTTTAAATTGTCCTTCCATCAAGGCTGCTAAACTTGGGTTCGCCTTGGCATCTTCAAGCACTTGCTCTTGATGTGCTGATGACCATGGAATAAGCCAAATCACATTTCCTGCTGCTAATGCGCTAGTCAGTAATGAAAGCAACAGTGCGGCTTGCACTAAGGCTTTTTTACCTATCCCGCACGCATTCATGACGGTTATCTCACTTTCAACATAAAGTTTGCTGTAAGTCATCAGAAGCCCAAGAAAAAGGCTTAGTGGAAGAATAAGCTGTGCCATCTCGGGAATTCCCAGCCACAGCAGAGAAATCACAAGGTTTGTAGGAATGTTACCTTCTACAGCAGCCCCTAAAATCTCAACCAGTTTCTGGCTAAAGAAGATAAGCATCAGAATAAATAAGATGGCTATCTGACTTTTAAGGGTTTCCCGAGCTAAATATCGAATTATAATCACGCTAGTTATGCCTGTGAAAACTTGTCTTTTTGCAGGAAAATCGCTAACTTCGTTGTATATCTATCATTTGTGCATCTCAGTTAGACATTCTTGCAGCCCAAATGATATCAAAACATGCTATAAACAGGTTCCCAATAAGAACAAGCTTATAAGTTAGCTAAATTAGTTGTGTTCAATTAATGCATTTAGCTTAACATAAAAAGTAAACTTTCTATGGGGTAGATTAATGCGGATCACTATTCTAAACGATACTTTCCGTTTTTGTCTTTAATATTCAGGAGAACGCATGGAGTTTAATGTAAAAAGCGGCAGCCCAGAGAAACAACGCAGCGCTTGTATTATCGTGGGGGTGTTTGAGCCTCGTCGTTTATCTCCGATCGCGGAGCAACTTGATAAAATCAGTGATGGCTATATCAGCGCCTTGTTACGTCGAGGTGAACTGGAAGGCAAAGTTGGGCAATCACTGCTGTTACATCATGTACCTAATGTTCTCTCTGAGCGCGTTTTACTGATCGGTTGCGGTAAAGAGCGTGAGTTGGATGAACGTCAATATAAACAAATCATTCAAAAAACCATTAACACGCTCAATGAAACTGGCTCAATGGAAGCGGTTTGCTTTCTCACTGAGTTGCATGTTAAAGGTCGTAATAACTACTGGAAAGTACGTCAAGCGGTTGAGACTGCAAAAGACTGCCTCTATACCTTTGATCAACTAAAGAGCAATAAGACAGAACTACGTCGCCCATTACGTAAAATGGTCTTTAATGTACCTACTCGTCGTGAACTACCTAGTGGTGAACGTGCCATTGCTCACGGTTTAGCCATCGCATCAGGTATTAAAGCATGTAAAGATTTAGCAAACATGCCACCCAATATCTGTAATGCCGCTTATTTAGCTTCTCAAGCGCGTCAATTGGCAGACTCCTCTTCAAATGTTTCTACGCGTGTTATTGGCGAAGAGCAAATGAAAGAGCTCAACATGAACGCTTACCTTGCGGTAGGCCAGGGCTCTCAAAATGAATCTTTAATGTCTATCATTGAGTACAAAGGCAGTAAAGATCCTGAAGCTCGCCCAATCGTATTGGTCGGTAAAGGGCTGACATTTGACTCGGGTGGTATTTCTATCAAACCTGCTGATGGCATGGATGAGATGAAATATGACATGTGTGGTGCCGCAACAGTCTATGGCGTGATGCGTGTGGTTGCAGAACTACAATTACCGATTAACGTTATTGGTGTACTTGCGGGTTGTGAAAATATGCCGGGTGGAAAAGCCTATCGCCCTGGTGATATCTTAACAACTATGTCCGGCCAAACCGTTGAAGTATTAAACACTGATGCTGAAGGCCGCTTAGTTCTATGTGATACGTTAACTTATGTTGAGCGCTTTGAGCCTGAGTTAGTTGTCGATATTGCAACATTAACAGGTGCATGTATGGTGGCTTTAGGGCATCACTACAGCGGATTAATGTCTAATCATAATCCGTTAGCACATGAGTTAATGAATGCATCAGAGCAAGCGGGTGATCGCGCTTGGCGTTTACCATTAGGCGATGAGTTCTATGAACAAATTGAATCTAATTTTGCTGATTTAGCCAATACAGGTGGCCGTTTAGGTGGCGCAATTACCGCTGGTTGTTTCTTAGCGCGTTTTGCAACGAAATATAACTGGGCTCACTTGGATATTGCAGGTACAGCATGGCGCTCTGGTAAAGCAAAAGGTGCAACAGGTCGTCCTGTTTCTTTACTGTCTCAGTTTTTACTTAATCGCGCGGGTTTGAATAGCGACGAGTAATACCGCATAATTATCAGGGTTAAGGTATTACCCTATTATTATGGTAAATAGAGCAGACTCCAAGAAGGGTATTGCAACGCAATACCCTTCTGTTATCGGGATATCATGAAAAACGCCACGTTTTATTTAATGGAACACCCATCAATACATGACGATTTACAGGCTCATGAGTGGCTTGCCTGTCAACTTACTGCTGAACATTGGCGATTAGGCAAACGAATTTTGTTAGTTTGTGAGTCTCAGGCTCAAGCAGAATTGCTTGATGAGGCATTATGGGCAAGAGAACCTCATCAGTTTGTTCCTCATAATCTTGCAGGTGAAGGCCCTCGTTATGGCTCTCCTGTTGAATTATGTTGGCCTGGAAAACGTGGTAATGCACCTCGTGATCTTCTGATTAATTTACAATCACAATTCGTAGACTTTGCCACAGCTTTCCATGAAGTGATAGACTTTGTACCTATTGATGAACAATTGAAACAGTTGGCGCGTGAACGATATAAAATTTATCGTAGCGTCGGCTTTACTTTGACAATGGCTACGCCGCCAACCTATTGAATACGTAAAAAATATGGAAAATAAATCCGCACCAAAAGAGCCATCGCTCGACACAACTTATAATCCAGCAGAGATTGAACAACCTCTGTATCAACATTGGGAAAAAAACGGCTACTTTAAAGCCAATGGCGATACAACGAAAGAAAGCTTTTGTATCGTGATCCCACCACCAAATGTCACTGGTAGCCTACATATGGGCCATGCTTTCCAGCAGACCATTATGGATACCATGATCCGTTATCAACGCATGCAAGGTAAAAACACCTTATGGCAGTCAGGAACTGACCATGCGGGTATCGCAACTCAAATGGTTGTTGAGCGTAAAATTGCTGCTGAAGAAGGTAAAAATCGTCATGACTATGGTCGTGATGCATTTATCGACAAAATTTGGGAGTGGAAAGCGGAATCAGGCGGTAATATTTCTAACCAAATGCGTCGTTTAGGTAATTCTGTTGATTGGGAACGTGAACGTTTCACCATGGACGAAGGTTTATCTAAAGCGGTTAAAGAAGCCTTTGTGCGTTTACACAAAGAAGACCTTATCTACCGTGGTAAACGCCTTGTTAACTGGGATCCTAAATTACACACGGCGATTTCTGATCTTGAAGTCGAAAACCGTGAAGTTAAAGGTTCAATGTGGCACTTGCGTTATCCTTTAGCGGATGGGGCAAAAACAGCTGAAGGTAAAGATTACCTCATTGTTGCAACTACTCGCCCAGAAACCATGTTAGGTGATACTGGTGTTGCGGTTAACCCAGAAGATCCACGTTATAAAGATTTAATTGGTAAAGAAATTATTCTACCAATCGTCAACCGCCGTATTCCTATTTTAGCGGACGAACACGCGGATATGGAAAAAGGTACTGGTTGCGTAAAAATCACCCCTGCCCATGACTTTAATGACTATGAAGTTGGACGTCGTCATCAATTACCAATGATTAATATCATGGATTTTGATGGTAATATCCGTGTTAGCGCAGAAGTATTAGACACCAACGGTGTTGAATCTGACGTTTATAGCACTGAAATTCCAAAAGCCTACCAAGGCATGGAACGTTTCGCAGCACGTAAAGCGATGGTTGCTGAATTTGAACGTTTAGGTTTATTAGAAGAGATCAAACCTCACGATTTAACCGTACCTTACGGTGACCGTGGTGGTGTTGTTATCGAGCCTTTACTGACAGACCAATGGTATGTTCGCGCGGCACCTTTAGCGAAACCCGCAGTTGAAGCTGTTAAAAATGGTGATATCCAATTTGTACCAAAACAGTACGAAAACATGTACTTCTCATGGATGAATGATATCCAAGATTGGTGTATTTCTCGTCAACTGTGGTGGGGTCACCGTATCCCTGCTTGGTACGACAATGAAGGCAATGTCTATGTAGGTCGTGACGAGGAAGAAGTTCGTCGTGAAAACAATATCGCCGCTGATGTCGTATTACGCCAGGATGAAGACGTACTCGATACATGGTTCTCATCCGCACTGTGGACATTTTCAACATTAGGCTGGCCTGAAAACACCGAAGCACTAAAAACATTCCACCCAACAAATGTGTTAGTCAGTGGCTTTGATATCATTTTCTTCTGGATCGCTCGCATGATCATGATGACCATGCACTTTATCAAAGACGAAGACGGCAAACCGCAAATTCCATTTAATACAGTTTATATGACAGGGCTTATTCGTGATGAAGAAGGCCAGAAGATGTCAAAATCCAAAGGAAACGTACTTGATCCTCTGGATATGATCGACGGTATTTCATTAGAAAATTTATTAGAAAAACGTACTGGCAATATGATGCAGCCACAAATGGCTGAAAAAATTGCTAAACGTACTAGCAAAGAGTTCCCAGAAGGTATTGAAGCACACGGCACAGATGCCCTACGCTTTACCTTAGCCGCACTAGCTTCAACTGGTCGCGATATTAACTGGGATATGAAACGTCTATCTGGTTACCGTAACTTCTGTAACAAGTTATGGAACGCAAGCCGCTTTGTTCTGATGAATACGGAAGATCAAGATTGTGGCTACCAAGGTGGTGAGATGACATTCTCACTGGCTGACCGTTGGATCTTAGCTGAATTTAACAATACCGTTAAAGCCTATCGTGAGGCGTTAGACAACTATCGTTTCGATATCGCTGCGGGTATTTTATATGAGTTCACTTGGAACCAATTCTGTGACTGGTATCTTGAACTATCAAAACCTGCGGTACACAAAGGTAATGATGCACAAAAACGCGCAGCACGTCATACACTGATTGAAGTGTTAGAAGGCTTACTGCGTCTTGCACATCCAATCATTCCATTTATCACAGAGACAATTTGGCAACGCGTGAAGGAAGTGAAAGGCATTGAAGGTGAAACCATCATGCTACAAGCTTTCCCAGAGTTCGATGCTTCACTGGTAGATGAACAAGCACTTAACGATCTTGAGTGGATCAAAGAAGTTATCGTTGCCGTTCGTAATATCCGTGCTGAAATGAATATAGCCCCAGGTAAACCACTTGATGTTATTTTACGTGGTGCGGATGACAATGCTAAGCGCCGTGTCAATGACAATATTGGTTTCTTAAAAGCCATGGGTCGTTTAGCGGATATTCGCCCATTAGCAGAAGGTGAAGAAGCGCCATTATCAGTGACTAAACTGGTTAGCGGTGCAGAATTGCTGATCCCAATGGCGGGCTTTATCGATAAAGATGCAGAGCTTGCACGTTTAGATAAAGAGCTGGAAAAAGTAGAAAAAGATATCTCAACTTTAGACAGCAAATTATCTAACGATGGCTTTGTAAACCGTGCGCCAGAAGCGGTTGTTGCTAAAGAGCGTGAACGCTTAGCGACATGCTTAAGTGCGAAAGAGAAGCTAATTGCACAGAAAGTCTCTATCGCCTCTTTATAAGCACTATCGCTTTAAAGACCCTGATATTGATAATGAAAACCCGCGTTTATCGCGGGTTTTTACTTAGTCTCTTTCAGTCAGAAAATAAAACCATTTTTCACTTAATTTCTTATTATTTACGGTTCTATTCTCGTAAATACGCCCTTTCATCCCTTATTTTCGCTTAAATTTAATCACTCACTAAAATATAACGCTAGAAATAAAGTGGAAAGTTAAGCAAAGAGGAGGAGCTAACGGTTTACAAACACGCTTAATCAATTAAGATAGTTTTTGTAGCCATCCGTGCTACTTTCAATGAAGAAGTTCCTTTCCGGTGCTCTCTCAATAAATAATCAAAAAATATTCTACTAATAAGTGAAAACGATGAGTGCAACTATGACTGCAACCCAAACTATAAACTCAAATATTGTTATCCGAGCCATTGAAGAAAAAGACAACGCAGGTATTGCACGCGTTATTCGTGAAGTCTCAGCAGAGCACGGTTTAACTGCCGATAAAGGCTTTGCGGTTGCCGATCCAATTTTAGATACCCTCTATGAAGTTTATCATCAGCCACGCAGTGCTTACTGGGTTGTTGAAATGGATGGAGAAGTTGTTGGTGGAGGGGGTGTCGCACCACTTGCTGGTGGCGATGGCAATACTTGTGAACTACAAAAAATGTACCTTTCATCCAAATTACGTGGCAAAGGTATTGCGAAAAAAATCGTTCTGCAATCTCTTGAATTTGGTAAAGAGCAAGGCTTTAGCCGTTGCTATTTAGAAACCACTGATATCTTAAAAGCGGCTGTCGGTTTATACGAAAAACTAGGATTCGAATTTATTGATGAAGCATTAGGCAACACTGGACATAGTGATTGTGAGATCCGTATGGTGAAGCCACTTTAAGCGTTCTTGCTGTTCCCTACGTAATACAATAAATAAAATAAGTACGACTGTACCCGTATTTCTTATGCGGGTTTTTATTTGCAAAAAATAGCACCTATTAACACAAATCCTGTTTATCAAAATGATATAAATACAGTATATTTCTATGCTTATCTTCACAATTAATTTCTTAATTAATTATTATCAAAATATTATTAATAAAATTCTTATCTTAAATATTATTAAAATTCACAAGTTTAAATCGTTTTTCATTTCACTCTAGATAATTATATCCCCCTTCTTAAATAAAATATTATTTATCTTATTTTATATTTAAAAAAAGAGATTTTTTTATATTGCTATTTATAGCTAATTTAATATCTTTATGCAGATAAAGTCATACATTGGCTTTTATAACTCTAAAATTTAAAAGGAATTTTTTCATGAAAAACTTTGTTAAAATTGCACTTATTGCTTCTGTAATTACCGTAATGACTGGCTGTACTGGTAGCGTATACAATAAAGAAAAAGACTGTAACTACGACTACTTACTGCACCCAGCAGTTTCTATTTCTAAAATCATTGGCGGTTGTGGCGACACTAGCAAATAAAATTTAAGAAATAAACGTATTAATAAACTACATTCTGACTTATTGTTGCTAAGAAAGGATGTAGTTTTTTGTTTTATCATATCTTATATTTTTACTCGTTTTTTATGAGTTGCACTCCTCACCAACATAAGAAATCAGAGCTTAGTGTTTCCATTTTAATGGAAGATAGATTAAATTAACCATTAATAAAATCTATTTCAGGTAATTTTATATGACATTAAACTACAAGATTATTATCGTCACATTATTTTTATCTATTCCTATATTAGCTTATTCATTCCCCCAAGCTAAATGCATTCCCGAAGAAAAAAACTTTTCCGCATGTGAGATATTAGCAACGCAGGGAGATAATAAAGCATTATTAGTACTCGGACGTTTCTATGAAACGGGTACAGGAGTTGAAAAAAATGTAGAGAAAGCAGAACAAATTTATCAACTCTTAGCAGATAAAAATGATGCTGATGGATTTAATCAACTGGCAATGCTTAAACAAAATCATAATAAAGAACAAGAGGCTATATTACTTTACCAGAGAGCAATAGAACTCGGCTCATCATCTGCTAATTATAATCTAGGCATACTATACAAATATAATAATAATTATAAAAAAGCAAAAGAGATGTTTGAGATAGCAATTAAAAAAGATCACTCCAGTAGTGCTATGATGAGTTTAGGCGATCTATATCGTCATGGTAATGGGGTTGAACAAAATATAGAATTAGCCAAAAAATGGTATAACGCATCAATTCAAGCAGGTAATTATTTTGCATTTACTCGCTTGGGAATATTGTACAGTGAATTAGAAAAATATGATGAAGCGATAATATATTATCAAGAAGCGATCAAGAAAGGTGATCCCGCCGCAATGAATTCAATGGGATTACTATATCAACATGGTTTTGGTGTAAAACGTGATATTAGTCAATCTGTCAAACTATATCAAGATGCAGCAAATAAAGATGGAATTGGTGGGTTGATTAATTTGGGGCTGATGTATGAAGAAGGCCTTGGAGTACCTCAAAATTATGAAAAAGCCATCGAATTATATACAAGAGCCTATCAATTAGGTTATACCGATATTCAGTTACGAATTAATTTCTTAAATAAACACTTTATAAATAATAACAAAAATTAATATAACCATAAAAATTAACTTTAACATATTAGTTGCTACGGTAAATAATTCCAGATGTCTATTCATCTAGATGGGTTTATTTATAGTTTAACTATGAATAAATAAAAAGGAGATTTATATGCAGTGTGGTGATTTAGAGTGGTTTTACTGTAAAGATGGTGAAATATTAAATGCTAATGAGGCAATGGAAAAGCGACTTATTATTTACAAAAAAATAGGTCGAGAACTGAAAAGTGCACATAATCTTGCCCAAAAAACTTGGCAATATGAAGACTCTTCTAGTGCAAATCAAAGTCGCTCAAAGGGATGCTCGCCCAGTGGATTGGATGAATTTATTTATTATAAATGTGAAGGAAGTGCTCCTTCTGTTGAAGTAGCTCTAAATAATCCTTGGGTAAAATATATTGAAGATTTTGGTATTACTTCTACAAAAGGGGTAAACAGAACAATAGATACATTCATTGAATTGGGTATACTCCCACCAGCTCTTGAGGGTATGAATTATGTTCTTAAATCTCGGCTATCTAGAAAACCTCGGATCATACAAGAAAATATTGAAGCCATTTATCTACTGCGGTTTGTTTATAAACCTTATGAAAATATTACGGAAGTTGTCAATATTATTATTGATACAATAATCAATAACATATCTCCATCTAGAAAACAAAAACTATCCGATTATGTTAAAGTAGCAACCACTATTTCTAATATGAACAACCCAATCAATTTCCGTGATAATTTTGATATTGAAGAACAGGTTAATTCATCAGTTAGAAATTTTGCAACAGATGTTGGTGTCGACATTATGGCTGATTCTAAAATTCGAAAATTTATTGTATCCGCTATAATCACTCAAATGGTTGCAGGTATTATTACAAATTACCCATCCTTTTTTAAACCTTTTAGACCAACCCAAATTATCAAAAGGACAACTTTAGTTGCAACATTAATGTACAGTTACGGTACGATTGAAAAAATGTCGGAAGCAGCAAGAAGACTTGAAAATAAAAATAAAATGGTTTACGACGTAATGAATAAAAGCAAGATCACTATGGCCTATTATTTTGTTGAAACGGAATTAGGACCTTTAATTACTTTAGCTGCAAGCCCAAGTAGTGTAGCTAGTGATGATGCTTTTATTTCTGAGGTACGCCATTTAATTAATAAATATAAAAATTAGAATACATTCTCATCTGATATACTATACCCAGAAGTACCAGCCATGATTTGCGAGGTGGTAATATCACGATATCTAACAGTTAATTGCTCTTCAGGATCGATATCATTGCGTAAAATATTATTTGGACATTGATGTGAATAATCAATAATAGATGCTTCATTTAATTTCACTGTGAAATATTTTTCAATTCCACCATTTTGTGCGGTACGATAATAATCAAAAACTAAACTAAGAATTTCATTATTTGAAACCGCAACAAGTAACAGAGGGGAAGATTTATCAATCAGTTTGGTAAACTCTATTGGTTGATGAGCTAGATTTTGAGTTCTAGATACTGAAAAATTTAGTTCTGTAACAAATATTGCATTTTCTTTCCCTAATTGATAACGATTTCCTATTGAATCTAATGTTCCACAACCACGAGAAATCAGGCCTTGTTGCTGACCTTCTAATGTAAGGTAAATTAAATTAGCCATTAATAAAGTCCATTTTTAGATACGTTTATATAATATTAAACAATATGATTATTATCATCACGTTATTTCTATATTTATCTAACTTTATATTTTTATATTCAAATAATCAAATTAAATATATTCTTAAAGAAAAAATTTCCATATATGAAATATATAAAATTTACAGAGATAATAAAAAACATAACCCTCATAATTATCTAAAAATTTAACATACATACTAAAAAAATATAGAACTAACTAAAAGTTATATAACTTATTAATTAGGTTAAAGACTATTTTTCATTTACTCAACTGAAAATATTGTACAGTGAGTTAGAAAAATATGATAAAGCGAGAATATATTATCAAGAAGCCATCAAAAATAGAGGGGATCTAACTACAATGAATTCACTAGGTTTACTGTACTAATATGGTTTTAGTACAAAATACGATATCAGCCAAGCTATAAAACTCTACCAAGATTCGATAAATAAAGATGAAAAAATATTTAACCGCGTAGTCGCCAAATTACACATTCAATCAATATCCCTATTTATCTTCTTTTTAGAAATTCATTCATTTTTTTTGAATACCATCAACAAATTCCCCCTATTTTGTTCATCACGCGAACACTTTATGATCAGCCTCATTAAGAAATCGCAATAATCTGTATTACCTCCTTCTGTGTCTTGGTTATTGCGGTTTATTTCCTTAACTCGGAGAACAATCATGACAATCAGACAGATTAATCATATTTATTCGGCGCCAAATTCACACTGGGTAGGTAATGGCTTTCCAGTCAGCACCTTATTTTCCTATCAGGAAAATGGTGAGAAACATAGCCCGTTTCTGCTGATGGATTATGCCGAGCCAACACTGTTTAAACCTGTTACCAATGCCCGTGGTGTAGGAGCGCATCCTCATCGTGGATTTGAAACCGTAACAATCGCCTATCAAGGTGAGGTTTCTCATCATGACTCTAAAGGTCACGCAGGAACCATTACCGCAGGTGATATTCAATGGATGACTGCTGCTTCTGGCATTTTGCATAAAGAGTATCACTCTGAAAAAATGACCAAAGAAGGTGGTGTATTGGAGATGGTGCAACTTTGGGTGAATCTGCCGACAGCGTACAAAATGACACAGCCTCGTTATCAGGCGCTGAAAGCAGAGGATATCCCTCATGTTGAATTACCTAATGATCAAGGCTATGTCCGAGTGATTGCTGGTAATTATGCTAATACCCAAGGCATCGCAATGACCTACTCACCACTTAATGTGTGGGATCTACGTTTAAATCGCGCGGGGGTTTCACACTACAGTATTCCTGAAGGTCATAATGCAATGCTGTTTGTGGTGAAAGGTGCTGTACATATCAATGACAGTGAAATTGCACGTCAACATGACATGGTAATGCTAGATAATCATGGTGATACACTGACATTAGAATCAATGGGTGACACCATTGTTTTAATTCTCACCGGTGAGCCAATTAATGAGCCAATTGCAGGGCAAGGGCCTTTTGTAATGAACACCCAAGAAGAGTTACAACAAGCTTTTGATGATTATGACAATGGTAAATTTGGTGTAATGGATTAATGGCTCTCCCCTTAAAACCAATAACACCAGTCACAAAGCAATAATTTTGTGGCTGGTGCTATTATTTTGCACTGATAAATCAGGCACAAAGGGACAACATTTAGCAAAAATTAATGTAAGCGTGATGACTTATCAGACTCTTCGTCGTCTTCGTCTTCACCGTCTTCATCATCATACTCAGCGTCAGGATCTTCAAAGTAAGTTCCCCAACCATCGTAATAAACACCCATTTTTTCAGCTAAATTCATTAACTGTTCAACTTGAGCATCAATAAGCTCAGCATTTAAACCACTTTCACTCACAGCATCAAAGCAAACTAAAATTTCACCTGATTCTACTTCGATTTCTTCAGGTTCAGTCACTTCATAACCTAATTTAAATACTTCAACTGCAGCTTTTTCTAGTGTTTCGAAGTTTTCACAAGAGATGTGGTGCTCGATAGCATACAGTGCATCAGGATCACTACCATCTTCCAGTAATTCTTCAATAATAAGACGTGTTTCTTCACGTTGTTCTGCTAATTCTTTGCTGTCCGCCATAATCATGCTCCGCAATAGTCTGAAAAGGTATCTTGTTTATTCTCCCACAGGGCGAATCAACACTCCATACCTAATATGATGCGCTTATCGCAGACTGTCTAAATTAAAAGTTTTCCTTTAGGGGTTGATGATGAATATTTATTAATATAAATTGAATATAAATTCAATTACAGGATCTCACTCTATGAACCCTTTTTATCAAAAATCATTCTTACGTTTACTGGATTTTTCACCTGCTGAAATTCAACAACTACTTACATTGTCAGCACAATTAAAAAAAGCCAAAAAATCAGGTGAAGAAACTCAATATCTTGCAGGAAAAAATATCGCGCTTATTTTCGAAAAAGACTCAACACGTACCCGTTGTGCCTTTGAAGTTGCGGCTTTTGATCAAGGCGCCAGAGTGACTTATTTAGGGGGTGGAAGCCAAATTGGACATAAAGAATCAATAAAAGATACTGCACGCGTATTAGGCCGTATGTATGATGGTATTCAGTATCGGGGTTATGGACAAAAAACGGTAGATGCACTTGCACAATATTCAGGTGTACCTGTTTGGAATGGCTTAACCAATGAATTTCACCCAACCCAATTGTTAGCAGACTTACTGACTATCACAGAACATCAAACTAAGTCGTTATCAGAAACCATATTTGCTTACCTTGGTGATGCTCGCAATAACATGGGAAATACTATGTTGGAAGCAGCAGCATTAACAGGGATGGATTTACGTTTAGTTGCGCCTAAAGCATGTTGGCCTGAATCAGGTTTAGTTGCTCAATGCCAAGAGATTGCTAAGAAAAATGGCGGAAACATCACGCTAACTGAAAATGTAGCAGAAGGCGTTACAAATGCTGATTTTCTTTATACTGATGTTTGGGTTTCTATGGGCGAACCAAAAGAGGTTTGGAAAGAGCGTATCGCTTTACTTAAGCCTTATCAGGTCAATATGGATGTTATAAAATTAACCGGAAACCCAGACGTCAAATTCCTTCACTGTTTACCCGCTTTTCATGATGAAGAGACCACAATGGGTAAAGCATTAGCTAAAGAGTTTAATCTATATGGTGGTTTTGAAGTCACTGATGAGGTGTTCGAATCAAAACACAGTATTGTGTTTGATGAAGCAGAGAATCGTCTTCACACCATAAAAGCCGTGATGGTAGCGACCCTTGCCAATTCGTTCTGAAATACATAATCATGCAAAACACCTATTTTTTATTTATGAAAAAATAGGTGTTTTCTTCGTTTTATTCCAAGCTTATTGATTTTAAATTAAAAAATTTTTTTTTTGTAAAAAGTAAAAGCAAACGCTTGCGTGCAACGCTAGGATGCGTATAATGCGCCACAATTTGTCAGGAGGAAAGATGAAACAGCGCCTATTCCAATTTGTAACAAAAACAAGCACCTTAATGGGTCGCAAGCGTATTCTCTTTTTTCCAATAGCCCAATTTTTTAAAACCCCTCTTATTGAGGGGTTTTTTTTGGCCTATAAAAAACCACCTACCGCACAATTCATCGCCAAAGGAGAACTCTAATGACTAATCCGCTCTACCAAAAGCATATTATCTCCATCAATGATCTGGACAGGGAAGATTTGGAAGCTGTTCTTCGCGTTGCTAATAAACTAAAACAGCAACCTAACAACGAATTGTTAAAAGACAAAGTGATTGCGAGTTGCTTTTTTGAAGCATCAACACGTACTCGCTTATCATTTGAGACAGCTATTCACCGCCTTGGCGCGTCTGTTGTCGGTTTTTCTGATGGAAGCAACACATCATTAGGTAAAAAAGGTGAAACATTGGCGGATACCATTTCCGTTCTTCGCACTTATGCTGACGCCATTGTGATTCGCCATCCTCAAGAAGGTGCGGCGAGATTAGCATCTGAATTTGCTGGTGATATTCCTGTCCTCAATGCGGGTGATGGTGCAAATCAACATCCAACACAGACTCTACTGGATATGTTTACCATTCAAGAGACACAAGGCCGTTTAGATAATCTCAATATCGCAATGGTAGGTGACTTAAAATATGGCCGAACCGTACATTCATTAGCACAAGCATTGGCAAAATTTAAAGGCAATCATCTCTATTTTATCGCCCCGAAAGTGCTTGCTATGCCAGAACATATCCTCCATTTACTTGAAGAAAATGGTGTTGAATATAGCCAACATGAAACAGTAGATGAAGTCATGCCAGAGCTGGATATTCTTTATATGACGCGCGTACAAAAAGAACGTTTAGATCCTTCTGAATATGCCAATGTTAAAGCACAATTTGTTTTAACTAGCGCTGATTTAGTCAATGTGAAAGATAACCTCAAGATCCTACACCCACTGCCACGTATCGATGAAATCACGACAGATGTAGATAAAACACCTTACGCTTATTATTTCCAACAAGCAGGCAACGGTATCTACGCACGTCAGGCATTACTTGCCTTAGTTCTAAATAAAAACTTAGTTCTTTAATAAGGAGCACACCATGACACATGATCACAAACTAAAAGTTGAAGCTATCAAACGTGGGACTGTTATTGATCATATTCCAGCGCAGGTGGGCTTTAAAATTCTTTCACTATTCCGTTTAACTGAAACTGATGAAAGAATAACTGTAGGTTTTAATTTACCTTCTGAAAACTTAGGTAAAAAAGACTTAATTAAAATCGAAAATGTCTTTTTAACCTCAGAGCAAGCAAACCGTTTAGCAATGTATGCGCCACAAGCCACAGTCAATATTATCGATAATTATCAAGTGGTTAATAAGATGGCATTAAGTTTACCAGAATTACTTGAAGATGTAGTGCCTTGTCCTAATAGCAACTGTATTAGCCATAACGAGCCAGTGCAAAGTAGTTTCCGAGTCAAAAAACTGGCCTCGGATGTTGTATTAACCTGCAAATACTGTGAAAAAGAATTCGAACGCCACGCAGTTATTCGCTAATTCTTTTAACTATCTGCTCGAAAGAGCAGATAGTTTTTTGATAAGAATAGAATAATTCCCTCTCGATACACATAATATCCTCTCTCTAAAAAAGACTAATAGCTCATAATCTTTTTTTATAAAAAAATTTGCTACAAATTGGTCATTTTCATGGATTAAAAACCATGTAAAAACAAAAGAGAACTTTACGATTATTTTCTTTTTATACTTACAGACTTTATGATAAAGCCTGATATCTGTCATGTTGCTAACCTCAAGCGCTGGCTATAATAGCGCCGTGCTAATCAAGCGTTAGCGTTAATCTTATAAAAACAGGAGTTCTACATGTCTTACGAAATTAATACCGATAAAGCCCCTGCAGCAATCGGCCCTTATGTACAAGGCGTTGATTTAGGTAATTTAGTGATCACTTCAGGTCAACTACCTGTTGATCCGGCTACAGGTGAATTTGTTTCTGATAATGCAGCAGAACAAGCTCGCCAATCTTTAGAAAACGTAAAAGCAATTATTGAAAAAGCAGGTTTAACGGTTGCTAATATCATAAAAACCACTGTTTTCGTAAAAGATTTAAATGATTTTGGTACTATTAATGCTGCTTATGAAGCTTTCTTCAAAGAGCATAACGCGGCATTCCCTGCTCGTTCTTGCGTTGAAGTTGCACGTTTACCAAAAGATGCAAAAGTAGAAATCGAAGTTATCGCTATCCGTTAATTTGGTCTCAATAGTCAGTCATAAAAAAGCAAAGGTCTCTTTATGAGCACTTTGCTTTTTTTATGTTCTCACTTTTTGATGAATAATTTATCACTTCTGTTTTTGGCACAGATTTACAATTCTGCTCATCCCTCTTGATGCCTGATGTAGCAAAAATACCTTGATGTAGATCAGTTTTAATGAAGATTATTTCTCTTCCAATTACTACATATTGTGCTTTAATACATATCGACCTACAATATATAGTAATTATACACATCTTATCCACAATAAGCCTGAATACTGTGCCATCACCTGTTTTTATGGGATTTGAGCCTGTGGATAAATAGTTAAGGAGCAAGATTGTGAAAACCATAGTGATAAAACGAGACGGATGTAAAGTCTCTTTTGACCAAACCCGCATCAGCGATGCTATCAAAAGAGCAGCCGTAGCTTGTGAGATCACTGATGATGATTATTGCGATTCTGTCGCGCAATCCGTTTCACAATCTCTCGCAGGACGTTCGAATGTCGATATCCGTGAGATCCAAGACGCCGTAGAAAATCAGCTGATGGCTGGCGAATATAAAGATGTCGCCAGAGCCTACATTGAATACCGTCACGACCGAGATGTTGCCCGTGAGCAACGCGGAAGATTAACTCAGGAAATCCGAGGTCTTATCGAACAAAGTGATGTCTCTATTCTTCATGAAAATGCGAATAAAGACAGTAAAGTTATCCCTACTCAGCGTGATTTACTTGCGGGTATTGTGGCTAAACATTACGCAAAATTGCATATCCTGCCAAGAGATGTGGTACTCGCTCATGAGCGTGGTGAAATTCATTATCATGATCTCGATTACTCCCCGTTTTTCCCTATGTTTAACTGTATGCTTATTGATCTTAATGGCATGTTAAATAACGGGTTTAAAATGGGAAATGCCGAAATAGAACCCCCTAAATCTATTTCAACCGCAACTGCGGTTACTGCACAAATTATCGCACAAGTAGCAAGCCATATTTATGGTGGTACAACAATAAATCGTATTGATGAAGTCTTAGCTCCTTTTGTTAAAGCAAGCTACGACAAACACTACAAAGTTGCACAAGAGTGGCAAATCGCAGATAAAGAAGCCTATGCCAATGCACGCACTGAAAAAGAGTGTTATGACGCATTCCAATCTTTAGAGTATGAAGTCAATACACTGCATACGGCTAATGGACAAACCCCCTTTGTCACTTTCGGCTTTGGCCTTGGTACGTCAAAAGAAGCACGGTTAATTCAACGCGCTATTCTTGAAAATCGTATGGCTGGTTTAGGTAAAAATCGTAAAACAGCGGTTTTCCCTAAACTTGTTTTTGCTATTAAAGATGGTTTAAACCATAAGTTTGGTGATCCTAATTACGATATTAAACAACTTGCATTGGAATGTGCAAGTAAACGCATGTATCCCGATATATTGAATTACGATCAAGTCGTTAAAGTAACGGGATCATTTAAAACCCCAATGGGTTGCCGTAGCTTCTTAGGTGTTTATGAAGAAAATGGCGAAATGATCCACGAAGGTCGTAATAATCTCGGCGTTATCAGCCTTAACTTACCGCGTATTGCTATCGAAGCTCAAGGTGATGAAGCCACCTTCTGGTCACTGCTGGATGACCGCCTTGAATTAGCGAAAAAAGCACTGATGACACGTATCGCACGTTTAGAAAATGTTAAAGCGCGTGTTGCCCCGATCCTTTATATGGAAGGTGCTTGTGGTGTGCGCTTAAAAGCAGACGATAACGTGTCTGAAATCTTTAAAAATGGCAGAGCATCAATCTCATTAGGTTATATCGGTGTTCATGAAACCATTAATGCCCTATTTGGTACTCAAAAACACGTTTTTGACGATGAAACCTTAAGAGAAAAAGCGGTGGCGATCATCAATCGTCTACGCGAAGCAACAGACCAATGGAAAGCTGAGACAGGTTATGGCTTTAGCCTTTACAGCACACCAAGCGAAAACTTATGTGATCGTTTCTGTCGTTTAGATGCGGCTGAATTTGGTATTTTACCCGGTGTGACGGATAAAGGTTATTATACCAATAGCTTCCATTTAGATGTTGAAAAGAAAGTGAATCCATACGACAAACTGGATTTTGAAGCACCTTATCCACCGCTCGCGAGTGGCGGTTTTATCTGCTATGGCGAATATCCAAACTTACAGCATAACCTTAAAGCGCTAGAAGATGTGTGGGATTACAGCTATACCCGAGTTCCTTATTACGGAACAAACACCCCAATTGACGAATGTTATGACTGTGGCTATACCGGTGAATTCTCTTGTACCAGTAAAGGTTTTACTTGCCCACGTTGCGGTAATCACAACCCAGCAAGAGTTTCCGTTATTCGTCGTGTATGCGGATATTTAGGTAGCCCAGATTCACGCCCATTTAATGCAGGTAAACAAGAAGAAGTTAAACGTCGAGTAAAACATCTGGCAAATGGCCAGTTAGGTTAAGAGTGTGAATTACCATCAATATTACCCTGTTGATGTTGTAAATGGCCCAGGTACACGTTGCACCCTGTTTGTTTCAGGGTGCATACACCAATGCCGAGGCTGTTATAACAAATCAACGTGGTCACTAACATCCGGCAAGCCGTTTACACAAGAAATGGAAGATCAGATCATTACTGATCTTCAAGACAGCCGTATTAAACGACAAGGATTATCACTTTCAGGTGGCGATCCCCTACACCCACAAAATCTTTCTGCTATATTAAAATTGGTAAAACGTGTTAAAACGCAATGCCCCGAAAAAGATATTTGGGTTTGGACGGGCTATTTACTGGCCGATTTAACCCCAGAACAGCAAGAAGTCGTTAACTATATTAACGTGCTGATTGATGGGAAGTTCGTACAAGAACTTTATGATCCCGCATTACTGTGGCGTGGTAGTAGTAATCAGGTGATCCATAAATTGAAGTAATACACATTAAATTAACTGGAGGATGTATGCCTTTAAGTGATAATAAATATGTAAGCTTTTCTGAAGATCATGAACTGAACTACCATTTAAAAAAATGGGGTAAAAAGCAATCTAAAGCAAATCGAGAACAACTCGTGAAGCTAGGCACCGAATTGAAAAAGAAACTCGGCGCTAAACATCTCCAGCATAAAGAAATAGATGCTGAGATAGAGAAAAACCTTTCATCGTTTGAGTAACACCTAAGAGCCCATTTTTATAATGGGCTTTTTTTCTTTCATCATTCTCATTTGATCACCTCCGTTATTAAATGTGAATCATTTTCAAAAAATATAGTCAAAGTGATTAGTTTTGTTTTATTATTAACTCAATTAACTATTCTTTTTTGTGATAATGTCTGATATGAAATTCACATTTTTTCCTTTATTTTCAATAATTTTACTTTCTGGCTGTAGTAGTACTTGGGAACCCAGAGGGGCATCAGATTACACACTACAGGAAGCGAAGATGCTTTGTGAATTTGATGCGAATACCCGCTATCCTATTCGCAAAGAAGTACTACAACGTACTGTTTACCATGATGTAGAAAAAAAGTGTCGTAAAGAAGATAAATACCACTGTGGTGATAATAAAACCTACACTGAGCGCGTTCCAATGACTGAAAGTTATGTTGAAGACATTAATCAAGATGACAGACACACTTTCTATACCTCATGTATGTCTTTAAAAGGATGGGAACGAAAAAATCATTATTTTTGGGAATAATAAGAAGTTCTGAAAATAAGAAGCTTAATTACGTTGCCAATAAAGCTTCGTTCCGAAGCCCAGCCGATTATTGACCATCTTAATTTCTTGCAACTGTAGCTCCCATAAAGGCACATGGATAGCAGCTAATGCGACAGGAAAACGTAAACAATAATGTTTTCTTGCGTTGATGTCGTCCTTACCTGTGAGTAAAGAAACAGACCCAGTGAATTGAATACCTTGTAAATCAGATACAGCAATTTCTTGGGTACTAATACTTCCAGCAACTAATAAGTTTTCTTGCATCATTCTAGCATGGCGTGTTTTCTTTTCAGAAAGAAAAATAAGTCTCATCTGACTTTCATCAAACCAATAAAAACAATTAGCACACCAAATATCACCGACTGAACTCGTTGTACATAAGGTAAACACATGGTTATCACATATATATTGTTTAATTATTTTGAGAGAGTTCAAGGAAGACATAACATACCTGCATAGAAACAAAAAGAGACGCTGTTTAGATGATAATTATATCATCAAAACGAGCGTCTTACCGCGTGTCTCTTATTACAAGTTATTTATCGAAAATAGTTAAAATTAACGATAAATTTCAGCATTTACAGTGAGGTAATCTTCACCTGTCGCGCCAACAACTTTAAAGCCTTTTGCACCTTCATCTTTTGCGATTTGAGCAATTTTAGCTGTTAAACCATCTAAAGTATCACTACCAGTGATTGTGATATACTCACCATTAACAGAAGGACTTTTTGATATGCTATCAGATGCGATTGAACCGAATGAAATAGCACTTAAAGCTAATGTTGCAGCGATTAATGTAGATTTTTTCATAATAGACTCCAATTTAATTCTAATTTTGTGAGGTATCGCGGAGTGTGTCTCTGTGATGTGGATCATATTATGCACTTTAGCTTAACTTTAAAATTAGCAATAATTGCTGTTCATTTTCAAAAAATTTGAATGTTATTTTTTAAATCATAAAGTTTACTGTCACAAATATTTCACAACATATTGATATACTTAATAGATTTATTTTTGACATGCCTTAAATTACTCACTTTAAAAACTAAGAAATATTATTTATCAAAAGAAAAAGTAGCACGAAAAGGAAAAAATAATGGCTGACGCAATGTGGTCACTCTATATTGTTAGAAATCGTCTTGGCTCTCTTTATACCGGGATCACAACAAATGTTGAGCGCCGTTTTCAACAGCATCAGAATGGAACTGGTGCGAAAGCATTAAAAGGAAAAGGGCCTTTATTATTAGAGTTTCATTGTCAGGTAGGCGATAGGCAACAAGCATCTCAGCTTGAATACCAATTAAAGCAGTTAAAAAAAAGACAAAAAGAAAAGCTGATCACAGACCAGCCTTCAGACATTGCACTGTATTTAATACAGGATAAATAAATTTGGTTAAGCGGATCAACTAAACTGGTCAAACAAAGGTGAGTAGTTGACTAAACCGTGGATCTCTTCAACATTGCCATTCTCTAACGCATAAAGCTGAAATGTGTCTTCTGTATCAGGCCATTTGCAATGCAAGCCTTGAGATTTAGCAGGAATAAAACCCGATGCTTGATAGTATGTTGGATCTCCCAACACTACAACTGCGCCATACCCAAATTCATTTAGGCTATCTAGCCCTTCATTAATCAGTTGGCGTCCAATACCTTGGTTTTGGAACTCTGGTGCAACAGCAAGTGGCGCAAGTCCAACCCACTGACAATCTATTCCATCAACATCAACTGGTGTAAAACCGATATAGCCAACTAATTGGCCTTCATCGCTAATAGCCACCATACCTAATGTTAATAGACCTTCTTCACGTAAATGCCCAACTAAATCAGCTTCAGCGCTTGTCGGAAATACTTGGCGTAAAAGGCTATCAATAGCAGGAATATCAACGGGAATTTCAACACGTATTAGCATGAAGTTGAGCTCAGTTCATGGCTGTGTATTTTGTCTTCAGTTTCTTCTTGAAGTCCACTTTTTACAAATTCAGCCAGTTGTAATAAACCAAAACGCAACACAGATGGCATTGAGTCTAATTCAATTGCATCCATCAGGTTCTTAACATATAACCCGAGTTCTGTATCACCCTCAATTTGTAGACGACGTTGGAAAAATAAGGTGTCAGGATCTTCTTTGCGAGCTGCAATTAAAATAAGATCATTCGCATTACCACTAAAGCTGACATCTTCTTTTTCTAAGCGACTAACCACTAATTTATCATCACGAACACTGATAAACCACTGTAAATGTAAGTCTCTTATCTCAACTTTTAGCCATTTATCTTCTAAAAAGTGTAAATCACCTTCAGCAAGGGATTCACGAAACTGCCAACTTAAAAACTGTTCTAAAATATCGCGTTGCAAAGCGAATGGGGTTACTTGTAAAGGGTAACGTAAAAAACGAGGCCCCTCTTTTACCAAATGGGTACGAATTTTATTAAACACTTTCGGACTCCTATAAATAAATTTAGGGGCTATTGTGCCAGAGATAAACAGATATTCTGCGATCCTATATCAATATTCCGTTAATCCATTGCTCACATTTTGAGTTCTTTAATTTTACTTAAGTAAAAAACAAACTTCTCTGCCCTAAATCAAAACCTTTTTTTATCTTGTTTATTACAATTTCCGATCATTCTTAATTTCTAAAGGGAAGTGAAGATGGAATTGCTGTGCCCTGCAGGTAATTTACCTGCCTTAAAAGCAGCCATAGATAATGGTGCGGATGCCGTTTATATCGGCTTAAAAGATGATACGAATGCAAGACATTTTGCAGGTTTGAATTTTACAGAAAAGAAGTTACAAGAAGCCGTTAATTATGTTCATCGCCACCAGCGAAAATTGCATATTGCGATAAACACTTTTGCTCACCCTAATGGATTTGAACGCTGGCAAAAAGCCGTTGATATGGCTGCATCTTTGGGGGCTGACGCACTTATTTTGGCAGATATCGCGATGCTAGAGTATGCAGCTGAGCATTATCCTCATATTGAACGCCATGTTTCTGTACAGGCCTCAGCAACTAATACACAAGCAATTGAGTTTTATCGACGCAATTTTGATGTTGCACGTATTGTTCTTCCTCGTGTTCTATCTATTCATCAAGTTAAACAATTAGCACAAACTAGCCCAGTACCTTTAGAAGTTTTTGCCTTTGGTAGCCTATGTATTATGGCGGAAGGTCGATGCTATCTTTCTTCCTACTTAACAGGTGAATCACCCAATACGGTAGGCGCTTGCTCTCCAGCGCGTTTTGTACGCTGGCAAGAAACACCACAAGGGATGGAATCTCGCCTTAATGATGTGCTAATAGACCGCTATGCGCCTGATGAAAATGCAGGCTATCCAACACTGTGTAAGGGGCGATATTTTGTTGATGACCATTGTTATCATGCATTAGAAGAACCCACTAGCCTAAATACCCTTTCACTACTACCTGAATTAATGGCAATGAATATTGCCTCTGTCAAAATTGAAGGTCGTCAGCGTAGTCCTGCTTATGTCACTGAAGTCGCAAGAGTTTGGCGAACGGCGATTGATCAATGTAAGAAAGATCCCCAAGGCTTTAGCACAGATCCTCGTTGGATGAATGCGTTAGGAAAAATTTCAGAAGGAACACAAACAACGTTGGGTGCTTATCACCGTAAATGGCAATAATAAGGATAAGAAAATGAAATATGCATTAGGCTCTGTACTTTATTATTGGCCAAAAGCCACGCTAGAAACATTTTATGAAAAAGCAAAACAATGTGATGCGGATATTATCTATTTAGGTGAAACCGTTTGCAGTAAGCGTCGAGAAACTAAGCCTCAAGATTGGATAAATCTGGCAAAAGAAGTCGCTAAAAGTGGTAAGCAAGTGGTTCTTTCTACCTTAGCATTATTACAAGCGCCTTCTGAATTAAAAGAAATTGCTAAGTTAGTTGATAACGGCGAATTCTTAGTTGAAGCCCATGATTTTGGCGTTATCAATATGCTTTACGAGCGTCATCTACCTTTCATTGCGGGTCATGGACTAAATTGCTACAACGCTTACGCACTGCGTTTATTGCATAAACAAGGCATGATGCGTTGGTGTATGCCAGTAGAGCTTTCTCGTGAATGGCTAAGCAATCTTTTAAACCAATGTGAAATATTGGGTATTAGAGATAAATTTGAAGTTGAAGTGCTGGCTTATGGCCACCTTCCTTTAGCGTATTCAGCACGTTGTTTTACAGCTCGTTCTGAAAATCGCGCTAAAGATGATTGCGAAACCTGCTGTCAAAAATACCCTCAAGGCCGTGAGGTATTATCACAGGAAAATCAGCAAGTGTTTGTGCTCAATGGTATTCAAACGCAAAGTGGCTATTGTTATAACTTGGGTAACGATCAAACCTCAATGGCAGGGTTAGTGGATATTATTCGCTTATCGCCTGAGTCTGATGCTATTTTTGATACCTTGCAACAATTTCGCCAAAATGAACAAGGCCAACAACCACTGACCACAGTTCATCACCATGACTGTAATGGCTATTGGCGTAAGTTAGCCGGGTTGGAGTTAGTGGAATAAAAATATTTTAGCACATCATAATATGATTAAATAAAAAGCCCATATGGGCTTTTTATTTTGACTCACCGCGATGATGCAACCAATGTTTAAACTGATGCGTAATATGCCTTAACTCCCCATTGCGTAACATACCCACCAGCACACCTAACACTGTATAAATCACGCCTAAAACCAGCATCATCACAATATCACCCAATATACTTTGGAATGACAACCCCATTTGATTTATCCCTGCCATGGCGTTTACAGCCCATGTAGAAGGTAATGCGGATGAAATAGCAAACACCCAATCCGGCATTGCTTGCAATGGCCAGATCGTGCCAGAAATATAGAACACTGGCGTCGTCACAAAAGCTAGTGTCAGGTAAATCATCTCAACGCTGCGCAAGCATTCTGTAATTAATTTACCTAATCCTAAAACTGCCAATAAGAATGGAAATGTCAACATCCAGACTTGGTAAAGAGGAGCTTCTTGACGATACCCTAATACCCAAGGCCATAATGCGAAGAAGACAGCCGACAAAAATAACCAAATCGGAATAAGTGCAGATAAGGCCCCTAAATAAACAGCTAGCGGCGGCTTTCCTTTCGGCGTACTTCTCACTGCAATACTGACACGCACGCAAGCAATTAAAAGGGAGTGTTGCAATAACATCACTAATAATCCAGGGAAAATAATTGCGGCAAAACTTACCCCTGGGTTATACATCGCAATGGTTTCACCTTGGATAGGCTTTAACAGAATTTTCGATTGCTCAATACTGAATCCGGCATTTTGTAAAATACGGCCATTGTAAGAATCTAATAACTGTTGATAAGCCAACATCAATTCCTGCTGAATTTGTCCACTGGCAAGACGGTTTGTGGCATCACCAAAGACAGGAACCGTGACATCTTTACCATTCAGTAATTTTTTCTCAAAATCAGTTGGCACAATAATGATGGCAAAGAGCTCACGCATAATCATATCGTGGCGTGCTTCATCTAAATTATCATAATTTTTAATGCTTAATTTTGGTGTCGAGTTTAATGCCCGAATAAGTGAATAACTTGCAGGACTGTGATCTTGATTAATCACTGCAACAGGCAGATCCCATAAAACAGGTTTGGCATAAACTAAACTCATCACACATAGCGAAACAATTAACAACATCCACATAGGTTTTTCTAACATCCCCAGTAGAACGCGCTTAAAAGTTTGAAAATACATTTGCATCATGCAACACCTACCTGTAATTCCAATCGTTTAAAAATACGTTTGCGAACTAAGAAGGCAATAGCAAAAGGATAAATCAGCAAGAGTGAACAAACATATAAAATACCTTGTAGTGATACTTCTCTTAAGAAGATATCAAACATCGCATTTAAGGCATGAGTTAATGGCTCTAGATTAGAAATAATCTGAGCAGGTAAGATCATTGAAAGTTCAGGTACAGCCATGCCTGAAAATGCCAAAGCGATACTCACTAACATACCTATCATACTGTATGCAGTGATCGCACTATTGGTAAACGCAAAGAGTAACAGTCCAACACTTTGAGCTGCAATAATATAGAAGAACCCAACCAACACCATATATAGCGGATTGCCATTTACCTTAGCACCTGAAAAATGCACTAATGCTGCTAATTCAACAATTAATAAGGTTAAGAAAAACAGTGTATAGGGTGTCAGCTTACCAATAAGTGCAAACGTAAAAGGCTTAATATTCAGTAGCATATTACCGCGTGACAACGAATAAATAGTACAAGTCACGACAAATAATTGAAGCATATGAATAGTAGCAGCAAATTGCTGATAATAAATATAACTACCACTGGCATTAAATAAGCTGTCATAAGAGAGTGTCACTTTTGCTAATGGTGGTACGGGTTTATTCATCTCTTGCGCTAATACAGTACGGTATTGCGCATTAAGCTCTGCAATTAATCCACTAAAGTCCTGTATTGCATAACTCCCTGCCGCATAATACAACCCGTTATAATACATTCGTGTTGTCGGTTGCTTTCCTGCTAATACGTTACTTTCAAAATGGCGTGGTATCGTGAGTATCGCATAATCTTTTGCGCTACCGAGTCGTTCCATTGCTGTTCGAGGATTACCGTCTAGTGTATTTAATTGCGCATGAGAGCCCGCATTTAAGTCGCGGATCAGCGTTCTCGATAATGGACTATTATCATTATTGATCACTGAAACTGGCAAATTCAGCAATGTACCTTCAGAAAAGTTAGCACTAATTAACGTGAACAACATCAATGGAAATAGCCAGCTTAGCCAGTGAAAAACGGGACTACGAACTGCCATATGAGTTTCTCGTGAAAATGCGCTACTAAAGCCACGCCAAGCTGCTTTTACTCTCATTATTCGCCCTTATTTATCCCAGCGCCATAACGCACTCATACCAGGACGTAGCCCTTCAATAGGCGTCACAGGATACAGTCGAATTTCAAACGTTTTTAAATCGAAATCACCCGTTGCTCTTGTGGCTCTTTTTGTTGCGTAATCCCCCATTGGGGCGATATAGCGAATTTCAGCTTCGACTTCTTTATTGCCTAATGCAGGAACCATGATAGTAATACGATCACCTTTGCGAATATCCGCTAAGATATCTTCACGAAGGTTATAAACAAAATAGGCATCAGGAATACGAATAAGGGTAGCAAGCGGACTATTAGCATTAAAAAGTTCACCTATTTCCGCAGGAATAGGCCCAACTTCACCCTCAACGGGGGCTTTGACTTGTAAATCGTCTTGTTGGATCTTCAGCTCAATAAGCTGTTGTTCTGCTTGTTGTACTGCTGCTGTGTATTTATGACGTAATTCAATGCGATCACCATTTTTGGCTTCATCCAATTCTGCTTGTGCTGCTCTTACTCGCTGTGATGCAACATCACGGCTACGGCGTGCATTATCTAGTTCTGTTGCAGAGACATAACCTTGATTAGCGACAGCACTAATACGCTGATAATCTCGTGAAGCATTACTTGCTTCTACTTTAGCTTGGGATAACACCGCTTCTAAATTACGAATACTTTCTTCTCTTGTGCCATGCAACGACAAATCTAATTGTGCTTGTGCTTGTGCTTTGGCCGCTTCCAGAGCCGCAACTTGTGCGTTGAGTTCAGGGCTTTCTAAAGTGATCATTAATTGCCCTGCTTTGACATCATCACCGCGCTCTATATGGCGCTCAATAACGCGACCTTTCGCTTTTGAGGCAACAATCACTTCTGGTGCATCAACTTCTCCTTGCAATAATAAATATTGATTATGCGCGCGGAAAAGTACGGCTAATGCAATTAGTATTAGCATTAATAAAATAAGATAAATGGCTCTTTTTTTCATATAACGATTAGACCTTAATAGTGAAGTAGAACACTCACTGACAGAGTTATATTACACAATAACTCAGAATTTCTTTAAGAGTTTTGTGCGCCAGATCACTGAAGCGAAGGAATATTTTCTTTGAAAGCGCGATTAAGTTACTCTTATATCAAACTTTATCGCCTAATTAATAGCCCCGTTTTATCTGAGCTTTTTATATAAATCAGGTAGAAAAGAGAACGGTACTCTACACCTATGTATGAATTTGATCTTATTTTGCTGTTATTACAGCAAATGTGCGTTTATTTAATTATTGCATGGTTTTTAAGCAAAACGCCTTTATTTACGCCCCTATTACAGGTCACGATAAAGCTTCCCCATAAGTTAATGTGCTACGTTATTTTCTCTATTTTTTGCATTATGGGGACCTATTTCGGGTTACATATTAATGATTCTATTGCTAATACACGCGCGATTGGGTCAGTTCTAGGTGGCTTGCTTGGTGGCCCATATGTCGGCTTCCTTGTTGGCTTCACTGGTGGCCTACACCGTTATTCTCTTGGTGGTATGACTGCATTCAGCTGTATGGTTTCAACTATTGCAGAAGGATTAATAGGTGGATTAGTTCACCGTTATTATGTCAAACGCGGTCAAATGCATCGCATATTTAATCCGTGGACTGCAGCATCTGTGACATTCTTTGCCGAGATCATACAGATGAGCATCATCTTATTATTAGCGCGCCCATTTAATGAAGCTCTTGCCTTAGTTAAAGATATTGCAGCGCCGATGATTGTTGCAAACACCATTGGTGCGGCAATGTTTATTCGAATATTACAAGATAGACGGGCAATATTTGAAAAATACACCAGCGCTTTCTCAGCACAAGCATTAAAAATTGCCGTTTGCACAGAAGGCATTTTGCGTAAAGGATTTAATCAAGATAATAGTACTCGAGTGGCGAAAGTCATTTATCAAGAGTTAAGAGTCAGTGCTGTTGCTATTACTGATAGAGAAAAACTGCTCGCCTTTATTGGTATTGGTGCTGATCACCATTTACCAGGAACCCCCATTTCATCAGAACAATCGAAACAAGCCATTAATAATAATGAAGTTGTCTATGCAGACGGTAATGAAACCCCCTACCGTTGCACACTTTCCCCTCATTGCAAACTCGGCTCCACTTTGGTTATTCCGTTAAGAGGTGAAAATAACCAAGTCATTGGAACAATAAAACTTTATGAAGCTAAAAATCGCCTTTTTAGTTCAATTAATCGTACGTTAGGAGAAGGGATTGCCAGTTTATTGTCTGCACAAATTCTGGCCGGACAATATGAACGAAATAAGCAATCACTTTTAGAGTCAGAGATTAAACTCCTACACGCGCAAGTTAATCCACATTTTCTTTTTAATGCGTTAAATACCCTACAAGCAGTTATTCGCCGCGATAGTGAACAAGCAAAACAATTAGTACAATTTCTCTCCGCATTCTTTCGTAAAAATTTAAAAAGACCTGAAGCGGTTGTGACATTAAGTGATGAAATAGAGCATGTAACAGCTTATTTACAAATCGAAAAAGCCCGTTTTCAAGATCGTTTACAGATTGATATTCACATACCTGAAACCTTAGCTAATGCACGCTTACCTGCTTTCTCGCTTCAGCCGATGGTCGAAAATGCAATTAAACATGGAACATCACAGTTATTAGACACAGGAAAGATTACAATTAGAGCGCACCAAGAGCACCATCTGATCATTATTGAAATCTGTGATAACGCAGGGCTTTATCAACCTCAATGCCCTTCTCACGAATTAGGATTAGGCATGAGGCTGGTGGATAAGCGATTAAAATTACGCTATGGCGAGCTTTATGGTGTTTTAGTCGAGTGCCAAGCTGATGAATATACAAAGGTGAAAATTTGCTTACCTCTAGAAAAAAGTATGGATAACGTTACATAACAATGAATATATTAATCGTTGATGATGAGCCTCTGGCCCGTGAGAATTTACGTTGCTTACTTGAAGTTGAAAAGGATATTCATATTGTTGGTGAATGCAGTAATGCTATTGAAGCCATAGGAGAAATACATCGTAAAAAACCTGACGTTGTTTTTCTTGATATTCAAATGCCCCGCATTACTGGACTTGAAATGGTCACAATGCTTGATCCTGAACATCGGCCTTATATTGTTTTTTTAACCGCATTTGAAGAATATGCGATCCAAGCCTTTGAAGAACACGCATTTGATTATTTACTTAAGCCCTTAGAGCAAGAGCGCCTCACAAAAACATTAAACCGCTTACGCCAAGGTAATAAGCAAAATATTGATTTATTAACCCCTCCAGAAGAGCGTTTAAAATGCATTCCATGTACTGGACATAGTCGGATTTGGTTAATGCCAATTGATGAAGCTATCTTTGCTACATCAAGACTTAGTGGTGTTTATGTCACGAATAATCAAGGACAAGAAGGGTTTACTGAATTAACACTACGTACATTAGAAACACGAACACAATTAGTTCGCTGTCACCGGCAATATTTAGTGAATATGGATTATGTTAATGAGATTATTTTTGGTGATAATGGACAAGCTGAATTGATATTACATAATAACAGCCAAATTCCTGTTAGCCGTCGATATCTAAAACCATTAAAAGAAGCAATTGGTTTAAGCTAAATCTTTATGAGAAAAGAGAAAGAGGATGGAACCTATTTATATTAAAATTTATAAAAACCACATCAAAATTCGTGATCTTCACAGCCAAAAAGAAGCATCAGTACAGCGTGATTTTTCTCATAGTCGAATGTTAATTGGAGATTTTTACCCTGCTATTGAAGCCATTCGTATCGCGCTTAAGGATCTCGGTATTCATCCATCCTCCTTTTTTTGTAAAAAAAGAAATGTGATTATTCACCCTTTGGAAAAAACAGAAAATGGGTTATCAAAGGTGGAAATTCGCTTATTTAACGAAATGATTGTGGCTGGGTTTAATCGTAAATATAAGAAAATAGTGATCAGTGAAAAACTCACACCGCTTATAGATGCAGAGGTAATTGAACTAATTAAAAACACCTAATAATAAAAATGCCATAAATAGAATAATACTATTAATGATGATTGTTTTTTAATCAATCTTCATTACATAAAATGCAGATAATGACATCCTTCTATTATCTGCATTTGTTTATTATAAAGAGTCTTATTTTTAAACGATATTCTAACTATTACTTATCATCTGAATACGCTTAGCTAATATTGTTGCACAAATAAAACCGAGAAAACTAAAAGCAACCATAATACTAAATACATAATTATATCCCTGAATACCCTCAAAATTATCTAATAATGAGCCATAAAGGGCATAAGCGAACATGGAAGGCATATAACCAATAATACACCCAAAGGCCATTGCAGAACCCGCATATTGTCTTGGCGTTCCAATTTCATCCATGGGTGCAAAGAAAATAGCTCTTTGTGAAAAAATAATGGCACCAAAACCTAATGTTGCAGCCATTCCCAAATATACATTCATTGAATCATGAGGCAACATAATGAAAATGCTCATTGCAATCGCAGATAATAAGAATGTCCACTTCAAATATATTGTTGGTGATTTTGCAACTTTATCAGCTAAAAATCCCCCTAATGGTCCCCCTACCATTTTTAGTGCATATTGATTAATAATACCGTAAGCACCAATGAGAGCTATTGGTAGTGCGTAAATGTCTTTTAAAAAAGGAATAAAATAAGTTAACCCACAATAAGCGGAATAGACAAAAAAGATACTCATTGATGCTAACCATAAGTTGGGACATTTTATGACATTTTTAATCCCTTCCAAAACTTGGCGATTAGCCTCGCTTGCTGAAGATGTTTCCTTCTTATCATCATTATCCACAATAAAATATGTAATTATACCTACCATTATTGTAGCAAGAGTATAATAAATTAATCCCGCTTGCATACCTGTTTTACCTTCACCAAATAAAACAAATATATAAAGAGCCCCCGAAGCGACGAGAACATCAACAACCCCACGCCCTGCTTCTAAAAAGCCAAACATGCGTCCTTGTTCTTCTTTATTTCCTAATAATCGTACCGATTTTAATAAAACCGGCCAATAAATAACTTCACCGAAAAATGCCATGACTCCAAATGCAATTAAATAGCCAGTAAAAGGAGGCAAGGTACTTAAATAAGCACCACATAGACCTACACCAATTAATCCTGCAGGCAATAAAATTTTCTTAGAGAAACGATCGGCAATATACAATGATGAAAATAATCCGATTGTTTGAATAATTGCATAAATAGTGAAGCCAAAACCAATCTGTGTATTAGATAACCCCCAATCATGTTGCATTGGTACATAAAATACATCTTTCATACTGGATAGTTTGAATATAGTTCCACCACCCAAAATAAGAAAACATAATTTAGTCCACTTGTTCATAATAATATTTCCTATTTTTTATAAGCAATGGCTTCTATTTCAATTAGAACATCTTTAGGTAAGCGAGAAACCTCAACACATGAACGAGCTGGATATTTTCCTGATGAGAAAAAAGAAGAATAAATATTATTAAAAACAGGAAAAGTTTCTATATTTTTAATAAAACATGTCGTTTTAACGACATCATTCATTGTTGCACCTGCTTCTTCTAAAATAGCTTTTAAATTATTCATAGCTCTTAGTGTTTGTGTTTCAATATCATTTCCCATAACAGAACCATCATTAGGATTAAATGGGCAACAACCTGAAATATAAATATGATTCTCAATTTTAATTGCTTGTGAATAAGGGCCAATGGCTTCTGGTGCTGATGTAGTATTAATAATCATGAAATAACTCCAATATTTGATAAAGATGTTTATATATTAATAACAATATTTTTTTCTTAATTTCTTTAATTCATTAACAGAAACTTGCACACAGCGATCTTGTGCCTCCATTAATGTTTCTAATGCCATGCGAGAAATTTTTGCTGGATAATAATATTCCAATGGTTTAATTAGCTTAGAATCAAAAGGAGGTGATTTAACTTCAAAACTTCCACTGAATTCAAATACTCCTCCCGTCCCTTTATCTCTAGCAAAATGAGATGTATATGGAAAACAGTTTTCTAAGTTAATACGTGTTACAGGCGAATGTTCAACTAATAAGCGAAAACATTCATCGATATTAATGCTCCCTTCACCAAGAGGCATTCCTGTAATCACTGGCGTTTCATCATGGTATGTAACAATATGATCTTTAAAATGGGTACTGTATGTATAAGGTGCCAGCTTACTCACTGTTACTATGGGATCTTCCCACGCCATCATGCCATTACCAATATCACAATGTGCACCCACCCAAGTAGAATCAATATTTTTTACAATATTCACTATTTCATCGGCGGTCTCATCTTCATGATTTTCTATTGCAAGACGTACACGATACTTTTTTAATAATGGAACAATAGACTTAATATCTTGAATAATTTTAGGATATTGTTTCGGATTATATTGTCCACGGCGGAACATATAAGTACGTATAACATCAGCACCAATACCTCGAGCAATATCAATTGCTTTTGTTAAAGCTTCTGGTGTTGTAAAGCGAGTGTCTAATTCACAGTAAAGATTTTTATCTTCAATTGCCTGGCGTATTTTGGCCAAATACTCAGGATTATCACTTGTTAATACACCAAATTCTGGATGTAACCCTTCATCAGGTATGATGTTTAATTCGACCCCATCTAACCCTAATTCAGCTGCTTTATTTATAAAATCAAAAACATCCATTACACCTTGTTGAAAAAATAGGTGGTATGACTCTGTTTCAATACCTAGCTTCATAATCTTTTCCTCGAATTTCTATGCCGTGTATTTAGCCATATTAGGGAAATAAAGTATGTGCTTAGGATCATAAAACTTAACTAAGTATAAAAATATTTTACTCAGTGTAATAAAAGTATACAAAGTATGGATTTAGATAACTTTTAACGTTAGAATTACTTAACTGTAATGATGGGTAAAATTTATTATGGACCTTCCTACAAACCAAAAAATTACTGAAGAAGATCGGTATTTACTTCATTCTTATATTCCTTTTCTTGATAATCTGGGGCAATTTTTAGGTGATTATTGTGAAATAGTGCTACATAGTTTTGAGGATTTACGCCACTCTGTTATCCATATAGTTAATGGGCATGTTACTGGCCGTAGCTTAGGCGCCCCCGTTACTAACATTGCCTTAGAGAAACTCTCAAAATTCAATCGAACAGATCAAATGTGGGAGGTTTATTTCAATACCAAAAGTGTTCGCCCCTTTAAATCATCATCAACCTTAATTGTTAATAATGCAGGTACACCCATTGGTATGATTTGTATGAATTTTGCTCTTGACATGCCATTAAATGCATTAATAGATAGTTTTACTGATACGAATAATTTAAAACATGAAAATTTCTCACAAGATGTGAATAATCTTGTACAAAACCATCTAGAGCCAATTAAGAAAAGAGTTTATGGAAATAAAAATATTCCAAGTAAATATAAGAACTTAGAGATAATTAAAGAATTAGATGAAAGTGGACTTTTTGAATTTTCAGCAACACATAAAATAGTGTCTACCGAGTTAGGTATAAGTTCAGCAACAATTTATAAGCATTTAAGAAATCTAAATAAGAAATAATAAAATTTACTTATCATGACTGCTTCTGATATAGGTTGATAACTTTTTTCATGTTGTCATCGAGGTGATGACTAAATCTCCTCATCGCGTCAACCATCAATAAGGCTGGTCATTACTATAAAAAAAGAAGCCAGTCCACTTTTTGTGGGCTGGCTTTTATCAATTCAACTTGAAATCAAATGAATCTCAAGTTTCTTATTGGTTATGAGAGCTACTACGACGACGCGGAGTCCCTTCGTTACTACGACCACGGAAATTGCTACGCTCACCACCACGATCGTTATTACCACGACGTTGTGGTTGATCACCATTGTTAAAACGACGACCGCCTTGTGGTTGACCATCACGGCGAGAGTTATTACGACGCTCACGGAAAGGCTGAGATTGAGCGTCTCCCACTAATTGCATATTCAGTGGTTTATTCATGATACGTGTACGAGTAAAGTGGCCTAATAAGTCCGTTGGCATACCTTTTGGTAACTCGATAGTTGAGTGAGAACCATATAATTTGATATTACCAATATAACGGCTACTAATATCACCTTCGTTAGCAATTGCGCCCACGATATGACGAACTTCAACACCATCATCACGACCCACTTCAATACGGTATAAATCCATCTCACCAGCATCACGACGTTCACGGCGAGGAGAGCGCTCACGATCATTATCACGACGACGATCATCACGATCGTTAAACTCACGACGAGGACGACGAACTGGATCTGGTGGTAGGATAAGCGCACGCTCACCTTGAGCCATTTTCAGCAATACCGCAGCTAGTGTTTCCATATCTAACGCTTCTTCACCTTGTGGCGCTAATTTAGGCAACAGAGCACGATATTGATCAAGGTTGCTCGTTTCTAATTGCTGAGCGATTTGCTGTGCAAATTTTTCCTGACGACGTTGGCTGATAAGTTCTGCATTTGGCAGTTCTACTTCAGGAATAGTCATCTTCATTGTACGTTCGATATTACGCAGTAAACGGCGCTCACGGTTATCAACGAATAAAATGGCACGGCCAGCACGTCCAGCACGTCCCGTACGGCCAATACGGTGAACATAAGATTCTGAATCCATTGGGATATCGTAGTTCACAACAAGGCTGATACGGTCAACGTCAAGACCACGAGCGGCAACGTCAGTCGCGATTAAAATATCTAAACGACCATTTTTCAGACGCTCTAGCGTTTGCTCACGCAATGATTGATTCATGTCACCATTTAATGCTGCGCTGTTATAACCATTGCGTTCTAATGCTTCTGCAACTTCTAATGTTGCATTTTTAGTACGAACGAAAATAATCGCTGCATCAAAATCTTCCGCTTCTAAGAAACGAATTAATGCTTCATTTTTACGCGCACCAAATGTCATCCAATAGCTTTGGCTGATATCTGGACGTGTCGTTACGCTGCTTTGAATACGAACTTCTTTAGGGTCATTCATGAAGCGACGTGTAATACGACGAATAGCTTCTGGCATTGTCGCAGAGAACAGTGCAGTTTGGTGTTCTGCTGGGATCTTACTTAAGATATTTTCAACATCTTCAATAAAGCCCATACGTAACATTTCATCAGCTTCATCTAAGACTAAACCTTTCAGTTTAGATAAATCTAATGTGCCACGATTTAAATGATCTAATAAACGACCTGGTGTCCCTACAACGACTTGTGGTCCTTGGCGTAATGCACGTAATTGAACGTCATAACGCTGACCACCATACAGTGCAACGACATTTACTTTTGGTAAATGCTTAGAAAAATCTTCAATGGCTTCAGCAACCTGAACTGCAAGTTCACGAGTAGGTGCTAAAACTAAAATTTGTGGTGCTTTTAATGATTCATCAAGATTGTGTAATAACGGCAGGCTAAATGCAGCGGTTTTACCACTACCGGTCTGTGCCATACCTAAAACATCATTGCCGTTTAAAAGGAAAGGAATACATTGTTGCTGAATTGGAGAAGGCTTCTCGTAGCCTAAGTCATTCAGTGCAGTCAAAATTGGTGCTGATAAACCTAGATCAGCAAAAGTCATATCGGTTTCAGTAGTCATGTCACTGTGCCTCATTCATTATGGCAGCCAGTTGACATAACATACCGCATGGTTTGTCGGTCTTTATCATCTAAAATGTGAACTGGCTCAAATTATATTATTAAACGAACAAACAAGCCCTCATCCTATGTAGATGATGGCTTTCAAACTGATCAGAGAAATGTTCGTCAGCTATTGCTGGTCCGATTCCGCTAGGTCTTCTTGTTGGCCTAACAGCGCTAATTCCAACAATGCGTAGCGGTGCTCAACAAAGTTATGTGCATTGTTGGCAACCGTCAGCTTGAATAACGCTTCTGCGCTATCCATGTCCCCCAGACTTAGGTAATACTTACCTAAATAGAAGTTAGTTTCACTAAGATGCTCAGCGAGCGAAGTGTTATCGGTTGAGGCTTCACGTAGTCTTAACATTAACGCTTTTTCATTAATGTTGCCTAAATAAAACTCAACTATATTCCATCCCCATTGCCCCGTTTTATCCGCCTGCTGGTATCGCTGTTTTAGCTGTTGTTTAGCCAAATCAGCGTTTATCTCTTTTTCGACAAGATATAACCAAAGCGAACGAATGGGGTCATTTGGATCGACCTGATAAAACGCCTGCAGATCATCCTGCGCCAATTTCAATCGGCCACCGTAGTATAAAGCGATACCACGATTAAAACGCGCATTATTGTAAGTTGGATCAAGCTCTAAAACAGAATCAAACGCTTCATAAGCAGCATCATAGTTCGCCGCTTGCGTAAAATAGATACCTAGAAAATTAAAAATTTCTAGCATATCTGGTCTTATTGAGAGCGCCATTGAAAAATCATTGCGCGCTAAAGCTCGTAAACCGAGACTATCATACAGCACACCACGCTCATATAAAAGCTGTGCGTATTCATCTTCGGTTAATGAGCGACTCGCAAGAATTTGTTCTATGCGAGCCAATATCACTTCTTGTTGTAAAGAAGGTTGTAATGGAGTGGCGAAAATCGCATTCTGACGCCATTCTGGACTAGTGCTGCATCCGGAAATAAAGATGAAAACAGCAATAGAACAACCGCGCAGAAATGTTTTCATTTCTCACTCCCAAAGTCAGACCTTTCAACAAAAAGCGTTCTGGACGTCCTACTTGTCAGTCATAATAAGTCTCTACCGATACTTATGTCTAGATATCGGTAGTAGAATATCATTAATTCGCAGAATCTTCAGAAGAAGTTTCAGTTGCTTCCTGCTGATTAGCTTGAGCTTCTTTCATGCTTAAGCGAATACGGCCTTGACGGTCAATTTCCAGCACTTTAACTGGAACTTCTTGACCCATTTCCAAGTAATCACTCACTTTCTCAACACGTTTATCTGCGATTTGAGAAATATGAACCAGACCTTCTTTACCGCCACCGATAGCAACAAAAGCACCGAAATCGACAATACGAGTTACTTTACCATTGTAAATACGGCCCACTTCAACTTCAGCAGTGATTTCTTCGATACGAGCAATTGCCATTTTAGCTTGCTCATTGCTTGTTGCCGCAATCTTCACAGTACCATCATCTTCGATTTCGATAGTTGTGCCCGTTTCTTCCGTTAATGCACGGATTACTGAACCACCTTTACCGATAACGTCTTTGATTTTGTCTGAATTAATTTTGATAGTGTGAATACGCGGTGCGAACTCAGAAATATCAGCACGAGGTTGGCTAATTGCATCTTCCATAACACCTAAAATATGCAGACGTGCGCTTTTCGCTTGGTTTAACGCAACTTGCATGATTTCACGTGTGATACCTTCGATTTTGATATCCATTTGTAATGCGCTGACACCATTACGACTACCTGCAACTTTAAAGTCCATATCGCCTAAATGGTCTTCATCACCCAGAATATCTGAAAGAACAACAAAGTTATCGCCTTCTTTTACCAGACCCATTGCAATACCAGCAACAGATTCTTTAATTGGTACACCTGCATCCATCAGTGCTAAAGAAGCACCACATACAGACGCCATTGAAGATGAACCATTTGATTCAGTGATTTCAGAAACCACGCGAACAGTATATGGGAATTCTTCGATAGTCGGCATTACCGCTAACACACCACGTTTTGCTAAACGACCATGGCCAATTTCGCGACGTTTTGGTGAGCCCATCATGCCTGTTTCACCAACAGAGTATGGAGGGAAATTATAATGCAATAAGAAGGTGTCAGTGTGCTCGCCCATGATGTCATCAATAGTTTGAGCATCACGTGCAGTACCTAATGTCGCAGTCACTAAAGCCTGTGTTTCACCACGTGTAAACAATGCTGAACCATGAGTACGTGGTAATAAACCTGTACGGATATCTAGTGCACGTACCATGTCCTTTTCACGACCATCGATACGAGGTTCGCCCGCCAATACACGAGCACGAACGATGTTTTTCTCAAGACCTGAGAAAATTTCGCTGATTTCAGCTTCATCTAAAGTTTCATCTTCAGCCACTAATGTCGCGATAACTTCATCGCGGATAGCTTCGATTTGTTCATAACGCTCTTGCTTTTCAGTAATACGGTATGCATCACCAATACGTGCTTGCGCTAATTGTGCAATACGATCGTGTAAAGTTTGGTTGATAGCTTCCGGCGCCCAATCCCATTTTTCTTTACCAACTTCTGCAACTAATGCATTGATATTTTCAATCACAACTTGTTGTTGTTCATGACCAAATACCACTGCACCTAACATTTCTTCTTCTGATAATAAATCAGCTTCTGATTCAACCATCAGTACTGCACCCGCAGTACCCGCAACCACTAAGTCTAATTTACTGACTTTTAACTCATCAACGGTTGGGTTCAGAACATATTGACCATCGATAAAACCAACACGAGCACCACCGATAGGGCCATTAAATGGAACACCTGACAGTGCTAATACCGCAGAAGCACCAATCATTGCAACGATATCTGGGTTAACTTGTGGGTTAACAGAAACAACGGTAGCAACGATTTGAATTTCGTTTAAGAAGCCTTCTGGGAATAATGGACGTAAAGGGCGGTCAATGAGACGTGCAATTAACGTTTCGCCTTCACCAGGACGTCCTTCACGACGGAAGAAACTACCTGGAATACGACCAGCCGCGTATGAACGCTCTTGATAGTTCACTGTTAATGGGAAGAAATCTTGTCCAGCTTTAACTTTTTTCTTTGCAACAACAGTAACAAAAACAGCTGTGCCGTCCATGTCAACCATAACAGCAGCTGTTGCTTGACGAGCCATCATACCCGTTTCAATTGAAACCGTATGTTGACCGTATTGAAATTTACGAACTGTAGGATTCAGCAAAATAATATCCTTTATCTTATTGTCGCCAGATGCTTAGCGACGATGAATGATCTTTTCTCCGCTACGTCCCCTCGCGACTAATGAAAATATTTACCACTAAAACATAAACACTTTCATTAGCCGCGCGAATTGTCGTAACTAGAGAGATGAAATAACAATCACCACATTAAAACATAACGACTAATATTAAAAATAGCACTTTCTAGTAGAAAAGGGGCCAACTGGCCCCTTTTCACTGAAACTCGATTGATTAGCGACGCAGACCTAAACGTGCAATCAGTGCAGAGTAACGAGCAACATCTTTACGTTTCAGATAGTCCAGCAGATTACGACGGCTGGAAACTTTACGTAGCAGACCACGACGGCTGTGGTGATCTTTTTTGTGCTCTGAAAAGTGACCTTGCAGGTGGTTGATTTCTGCAGTCAGCAGTGCAATCTGAACTTCGCTTGAGCCAGTATCGTTAGCATCACGACCAAATTCAGCAACGATTTGTGCTTTCGCTTCAGTACTTAGAGACATAATAAACTCCAATTTAATTAAAATTTTTAGGGCAGCCAATCTCTAATTCAGCTACCCAGCTCAGCCACCTAAACAGATAGCCGCATTATTCTACGCTTCAAACACTTTTAGCGCAAGATTGCTATTAAGTGTTATCTTGGGCGTTATACTCAACAACGATTCTTTTCGGAGCAACTAACCCCTCTTTAATGATAGCAAGGCCGATAAATTTTTCTTCATTGCCTTCTGTCACCCTGACCCATTCGCCTTCATTAATATCATGATTAACACGAACAGGCTGGCCTAGCTTTAGGTAGCCTGCAATCACCGTAGTGAGATTAATAACAGGGAAATGTGCAACCGCCGTATCCATTGGCAATAGCAAAGCATCAAGTGCCAAGAAAGGATCTTCTTGTGCAGTTTGCGCATTATCTATCATCATGCTTAGCTGATCTAATGTGACCATCCGTTCTTTCGGATAATCAGCAACCTCTAATCGGCGTAAGAAAATAACGTGAGCACCACATTGTAATTTCTCACCCAGATCATCAATAATTGTGCGAATATAAGTCCCTTTAGAACAATGAATTTCCAGCTCTAACTCATTGCCTTCCCAGCGAATAAACTGGAGTTCATAAACGGTGATAGGCCTAGCTTCTCGCTCAATTTCAATACCTTGTCTTGCATATTCATAGAGCGGTTTACCGTGATGCTTTAAGGCAGAGTACATTGAAGGAACTTGCAATGTTTCACCACGAAAGCTCTCTAAAGCATCGTCTAAAGCTTGCTGTGTAAATTGCACTGGGCGCTCTTGGATAACTTCACCCTGTGCATCAGAAGTATCCGTTCGTTGACCTAAGCGGGCAATAACACGATAACGCTTATCCGAATCCAATAGAAACTGTGAAAACTTCGTCGCTTCACCTAAACAAATAGGTAGCATACCTGTTGCTAAAGGATCCAATGCCCCCGTATGCCCTGCCTTACTGGCATTAAACATACGACGGACTTTTTGGAGTGCATCGTTAGAGGAAATATCTTGGGGTTTATCGAGTAGCAATACGCCGTTAATCTCACGCCCCTTACGACGACGCCCCATTATTCTTCCTCTTTATGACGGCGCTCTTCGTCGTTTTTAACGACATTAGACACTAAATTGGACATACGCATCCCCTCAACTAATGAGTTGTCATAAGCAAATGTCAATTCAGGTACAATACGTAAGCGCATTGCTTTACCTAATAATGAACGAATAAAACCAGCAGCCTCATTCAATGCGGTTAAACCATTAGCAACCATATCTTCTTCGCTTTCATCACCACCAGATAAGTTTAAAAAAGTAACGAATACCTTGGCGTAAGCCAAATCACGAGAAATTTCGACGCCCGATACAGTGGCCATTCCGATACGAGGATCTTTCACTTCACGTTGTAGAATGATGGCGATTTCTTTTTGCATTTCCTGAGAAACACGCTGACTACGGCTAAAATCTCTTGCCATTTTATCTCTCCCTAACAATAGGGGATTGCCCTTATTGTCACTGTTAATTCAGATCTAAAATCAATGATATCTAAAGAGTATACATGAAGTGGTATTGAACGACCGCTTTCTCTGATTTCTTTAGTAATAAAACTTTTCTTAATTGCTATTTTATCCTGTTATCTCACTTTCATAAATTACTGAAAGCCAATCTATTTCGGTTATGTTGAAATATGTTGAAAAATGAAGAAGGAAATAAAAAAGAATACAGCAAAGAAGGGAATAAGAAGGGAGCCGTTAAGCTCCCTTTTAAAAACAAGACGTACTAGATTAATCAATAGAACGTTTGATTTCGATAACTTGGAAGACTTCAATCATGTCGCCAGCACGAACATCATTGTAGTTTTTCACACCAATACCACATTCCATGCCGTTACGAACTTCGTTAACGTCATCTTTAAAGCGGCGCAGTGATTCCAGTTCGCCCTCGTAGATAACCACGTTATCACGCAGAACACGAATTGGGTTATTACGTTTGATGTTACCTTCAACCACCATACAGCCCGCAATTGCGCCAAATTTAGGTGATTTAAACACATCACGGACTTCTGCAAGCCCCATGATTTCTTGTTTATATTCAGGTGCCAACATACCACTCATTGCCAGTTTGATTTCGTCAATCAGGCTATAGATAACGGAATAATAACGTAAATCAACACTTTCTTGTTCAATGATACGGCGAGCAGATGCATCAGCACGAACATTGAAGCCAAGAATAATTGCGTTAGAAGCAGCTGCTAATGTTGCATCAGTTTCAGTGATACCACCAACACCAGAACCGATGATTTTCAGTTTAACTTCGTTAGTAGACAGTTTAACTAATGCATCAGTAATTGCTTCACAAGTCCCTTGAACGTCTGTTTTCAGCACGATGTTTAGTTCAGAAACTTTACCTTCTTCCATGTTAGCAAACATGTTTTCCAGTTTAGATTTCTGCTGACGAGCCAGTTTAACATCGCGGAATTTACCTTGACGGTATAATGCAACTTCACGTGCTTTTTTCTCGTCACGAACTACCGTTGCTTCATCACCTGCTGAAGGCACATTAGACAGACCTAAAATCTCAACAGGCATTGATGGACCAGCTGATTGAACGTCTTGACCTAATTCGTTACGCATTGCGCGAATACGACCGTATTCAAAACCACACAGAACGATATCGCCTTTATTTAGCGTACCTTCACGAACAAGGATAGTTGCCACAGGGCCACGGCCTTTATCGAGGTAAGATTCGATAACAACACCGCTTGCCATACCTTCTTTAACTGCTTTCAGTTCAAGAACTTCAGCTTGTAAAAGGATCGCATCCAGCAGTTCGTCAATACCTAAACCTTGTTTTGCAGATACGTGCATAAACTGAGTTTCACCGCCCCACTCTTCTGGCAGAATGCCATATTGAGACAGTTCAGTTTTCACGCGATCAGGATCAGCTTCGTGTTTATCGATTTTGTTTACAGCAACCACAACAGGTACGTTTGCCGCTTTTGCGTGTTGAATAGCTTCGATAGTCTGAGGCATCACACCATCATCAGCCGCAACAACCAGAACAACGATATCCGTTACCTGAGCACCACGAGCACGCATTGATGTAAATGCGGCGTGACCTGGAGTATCCAGGAAGGTGATTTCACCTTTATCTGTTTTAACGTGGTAAGCACCGATATGCTGGGTGATCCCACCCGCTTCGCCTGATGCTACTTTCGTTGAACGAATATAGTCCAGTAGTGATGTTTTACCATGGTCAACGTGACCCATGATAGTCACAACGGGTGCACGAGATACAGCGCTTTCTTCACCTGTATCACGATCGCTCATGACTTGTTCTTCTAACTCGTTTTCACGACGTAAGATAACTTTGTGACCCATTTCTTCAGCAACAAGCTGTGCAGTTTCTTGGTCTAAAACCTGATTAATGGTTGCCATTGCACCCATTTTCATCATAGTTTTGATAACTTCAGACCCTTTTACTGCCATTTTGTTAGCAAGTTCAGCAACAGAAATAGTCTCACCGATAATAACATCACGGTTTACAACAGCGGCTGGCTTATTGAAGCCTTGTTGTAGTGAGCTACCTTTACGTTTACCTTTCTTGTTAGTACGGCCAGCAGCACGAGCTTCTTCACGATCTGCTTTTTCAGAATGGCGGTTATTTTTCTTAGGACGAGGTGCCTTAGCATTGCGACCACGACCACGGCCACCTTCAACTTCAGCATCACTTTCATCTTCTGCATCACGAGCATAACGTGATGTGGTTACATGGTAGTCTGAGCCTTCAGTTTCTGGCGATTTAGGTTCAGCAGTCCATTTTTCAGCATTTTCTTCAGCTAAAAGGCGTGCTTTTTCTGCTGCAATTCGTGCTTCTTCTTCCGCTTTACGGCGCTGTGCTTCTTCCGTTTTACGCTTCAGTTCAGCTTGTTCAGCATTGCGACGTGCTTTTTCCTGATCTGCTGCTTTATCAGCTTTTGGTTTATCGTTTTGTTTCACTTTATCTTTTTCCGCTGCTTCGCGCTTAGCTAATTCCGCTGCTTCACGTTTTGCTTCTTCAGCTTCACGTTTCGCTTTTTCTTCGGCATCTTTCTTTGCCTTTTCAGCTTCACGTTTTGCTTTTTCTTCAGCTTCGCGCTGTGCTTTCTCTTGTGCTTCGCGCTGTGCTTTTTCTTCGGCTTCGCGATGCGCCTTTTCTTCCGCTTCACGCTGAGCTTGCTCATCCGCTTGCGCTTTTTCAACAGCGTCACGGTTCACATAAGTGCGTTTTTTGCGGACTTCGATGGCTACTGATTTACTTTTGCCACCTGTACCAGGAACACTTAACGTACTACGCACTTTGCGTTGTAACGTTAATTTTTCTGGTTGGTTGGTTGATACGTCTTTATCACGATTCAACCAAGCCAGTAAGGTTTCTTTCTCTTTTTGGGAGACAGAATCAGAGACGGTCTTCTTAATACCGGCATCAGCAAACTGCTGTACCAAACGTTCAACCGGTGTCTGAATCTCTTCTGCCAGTGATTTTACTGTTTCATCTGTCATTCTGTTCCTTCCTGCTCAGTTGTTACGCATCATTCCCAAACCAGCAGATATTACGTGCAGCCATAATGAGTTCGCCTGCGCGCTCACTATTTAAGCCTTCAATATCAGTTAGGTCGTCGATACCCTGTTCGGCAAGATCTTCCAGTGTGCAGATACCACGGGCAGCTAGATCAAATGCTAAAGAGCGCTCCAAGCCTTCGAGAGCTAATAAGTCCTCGGCTGGCTGGTTATCGCCTAGGCTTTCTTTTTGAGCCAATTCAATCGTTGTGAGTGCTGCTTTTGCTCTTTCACGTAAAGCTTCAACGGTGTCTTCGTCTAATCCGTCAATAGCCAGCAGTTCACTGATTGGCACATAAACTAACTCTTCAAGGGTAGAGAAACCTTCTTCAACTAAAACAGTTGCGAAGTCTTCATCAATGTCGAGATGCTTAGTAAATATTTCAATGGCTGCGTTTGCTTCTGCCTGATGTTTTGCATTCAGTTCATCCGCAGTCATGACGTTTAATTCCCACTTGTCATCACCACGATGTTTTTTCAGTAACTGAGCTGCCAGACGTACGTTTTGACCATTACGGCCAATTGCCTGAGCAAGGTTACTGCTTTCAACTGCAACATCCATTGTACATTTGTCTTCATCGACAACAATAGAAGCAACATCTGCCGGAGCCATTGCATTAATCACGAATTGTGCAGGATTATCATCCCACAAAACAATATCAATTCGCTCGCCGCCCAATTCGCTGGAAACGGCTTGTACACGTGCGCCACGCATACCAACACAAGCACCCACAGGGTCAATACGCTTGTCATTAGTTTTTACTGCGATTTTGGCACGAGAACCTGGATCACGCGCTGCAGCTTTAATTTCAATGATTTCCTCGCCAATTTCTGGTACTTCAATACGGAAAAGTTCAACCAGCATTTCAGGGCGAGAACGTGTCACGAAAAGTTGTGCACCACGAGTTTCTGTACGTACATCGTATAATACACCGCGTAAACGGTCACCTGGACGGAAATTTTCACGTGGTAACATATCTTCGCGTAAAATAACCGCTTCTGCATTATTTCCTAAGTCTAAGGTGATATTTTCACGATTTACTTTCTTCACAACACCCGTGATAATTTCGCCTAATTGTTCGCGGAATTGATCAACAACCATCGCTCTTTCTGCTTCACGTACTTTTTGTACGATAACTTGTTTCGCGGTTTGTGTTGTAATACGGTCGAAAGTAACAGATTCAATCTGATCTTCAATATAACCACCTAGTTCAATACTAGGATCTTCATATTGAGCCGCTTCAAGTGTAATTTCACGAGTAGGCTGAGTCACTTCATCTACAGCAACCCAACGGCGGAATGTATCAAAGTCACCTGTTTTACGGTCGATACATACGCGAACATCAATCTCTTGCTCGTATTTTTTCTTAGTTGCTGTCGCTAGTGCGGTTTCCAGTGCTTCAAAAATCTTTTCACGAGGAAGAGATTTTTCGTTAGAGACCGCTTCCACAACAGCCAGAATCTCTTTGTTCATCCTAGTTGCCTCTTCAAAACTTAAAAGTGGGGTACCAGGTTAGCTTTCTGGATGTTGCTCAGTGCGAACACTTCGTCTTTACCATCCACAGTAACCGTGATCATTTCGCCAGCGACAGACTTAATAATGCCCTGCCATTTACGGCGGTTTTGCATTGCAATTCGTAATACGATAGCGGCTTCTTCGCCGATAAATTGCTCATAATGCGTTGCAGTGAATAAAGGTCGTTCTAAACCAGGAGAAGAAATCTCAAGGTTATAAACTGTTTGAATTGGATCTTCAACATCCAGTACAGCGCTGACCTGGTGGCTAACATCAGCACAATCATCAACAGTGATACCGTCTTCACTATCAATATAGATGCGCAATGTTGATTCTCGGCCACGAATAAATTCAAGACCGACAAATTCAAAGCCTAATGCTTCTACTGGTGCTGAAACCATCGCTGTTAATTTTTGCTCTAATGTGGACAAACCCACCCCCAAGGCATAAAAAAAGGGCCTATAGCCCAGTATTCTATTCTCTGATAACAAAAAACCCCGAAATTCGGGGCTTTATGCAACTGGACCCTGTAACTTGCCATTCGAGAATAACCTCTTCTTACGGCACATTCCACTCAGGATCATAATCGGTTTAACAAGATGATTAATGAGAAAAGTGCTGTATTGTTAGAAGTGGTTGCGGGGGCCGGATTTGAACCGACGACCTTCGGGTTATGAGCCCGACGAGCTACCAAGCTGCTCCACCCCGCGTTCGAAAAACGTGGCAAATTTTACGCTGATAACAAGCAAAACGCAAGTTATCTGGAATAATGGTGCCGAGAACGGGACTTGAACCCGTACGCCCGTTTTATAGGCACTACCACCTCAAGGTAGCGTGTATACCAATTTCACCACCTCGGCACTTTAATGAGAGTGTTATTGCGTAAATATTAACAACCTCATTTAAATCTTTACTTAGTTTACTGCGGAATATCTGTATTTGCTGGCGCTACAGGCGCTGCTAATTGCTCAGCTTTTTTAGCTTCTTCTGCAGTCTGCTCGATAGACATCCACTTACTGTCTTCACGTACAGTTTTATTGGCACTTAAATTACCTAAAATAAGTGCAAGTACAATAAATGCTGTCGCTAAAACAGCGGTCATACGGGTCATGAAGTTAGCTGAACCGCTTGAACCAAATACTGTACCGGAAGCACCTGCACCAAAAGAAGCGCCCATATCAGCACCTTTACCCTGCTGTAACAGGATCAGACCAACTAGCCCTGTTGCTACAATGATAAGAATAACAATGAGTGCCGTATACATTTGCGTTACCTTTTCTATGGAACTTATCGTATTAACGATAACCTTCGATTGCTTCACCCGCTTTAGTTCAAGACCTTACTAAGCGGGTGTGAATACTAACCAATGCTGAACTGACAAGCAAGGTTATTTTTCTACAAAGTGATTGATTGAAGAAAAAATCATCAATTAACCTACGTGCTTCACGGCATCAGCAATACGATTTGCCATCGCCGTAACTTGCTCTTCATTTTCACCTTCGACCATTACTCGAATTAAAGGTTCTGTGCCTGATTTACGTAACAGCACGCGCCCTTTACCTGCGAGTTCATCTTCAACTGCTTTGGCAACTTTCTGAACTTCAGGGGTTTGTAATGGATCATGATTCCCGGTGAAGCGAACATTCACTAAAATTTGTGGTAATAGTTTCATACCACTACATAAATCATGTAAGCTCATATGATTACGTACCATTGCACTTAAAACTTGTAGCCCTGCAACAATACCGTCACCGGTAGTCGTTTTATCCAGTAAGATAATATGACCTGAGTTTTCAGCACCTAAACGCCAACCTTTCTCTTGTAATTTTTCAAGCACATAGCGGTCACCCACTTTAGCACGTACAAAAGGAATACCCAGTTGTTTAAGAGCAATTTCCAATCCCATATTACTCATTAATGTACCAACGGCACCACCACGTAATTGACCTTGGCGTAGCGCTTCTCTCGCAATAATATAGAGAATTTGGTCACCATCTACTTTTAAACCTTGATGGTCAACCATAATGATACGGTCACCATCACCATCGAATGCTAAACCAACATCTGCACCTTCTTCGAGCACACGTTGTTGCAACATTCGGACATCGGTTGCACCGCATTCAGCATTAATATTAATACCAGTTGGCTCACAACCAATCGTAATCACTTCCGCGCCTAATTCACGAAATACATTCGGTGCAATGTGGTATGTTGCACCATGTGCACAATCAACAACCACTTTTAAGCCATTCAAATTATTTTCGTTAGGGAACGTGCCTTTACAAAATTCAATGTAACGCCCAGCGGCATCAACAATACGATTCGCGCGCCCCAGCTCTGCTGACTCTACACAAGTGATCGGTTTTTCCATTTCTGCTTCAATGGCTTCTTCAACTTCATCGGGTAATTTTGTTCCGTCAATAGAGAAGAATTTGATCCCATTATCGTAATAAGGGTTATGGGATGCCGAAATCACGATCCCTGCTTCTGCACGGAATGTACGTGTTAAATAAGCAACCGCAGGTGTTGGCATTGGCCCTGTAAATGAAGCCGATAACCCAGCAGCAGCTAAACCTGCTTCTAATGCAGATTCCAGCATATAACCTGAAATTCGTGTGTCTTTACCAATAATGATTTTACGAGAGCCATGACGTGCTAATACTTTGCCCGCAGCCCAACCCAGTTTTAATACAAAATCAGGTGTAATTGGACTATCACCTACTTTTCCACGGATACCATCTGTTCCAAAGTATTTACGTTCGCTCATTCATTATTTTCCTTTGCAGAAAGAGTCGCTTGTACGACTTTCATCGCATCAACTGTCTCTTTAACATCGTGTACACGAATAATTTGTGCGCCTTGCATTGCAGCAATGACAGCACAGGCCACGCTACCAGCAACACGCTCTTGTGGTGGTACATTCAATAATTGTCCAACCATTGATTTGCGTGACATCCCGGCAAGTATTGGTAAACCAAAGTGATGAAGTTCACTTAAGTGTGCTAATAATTGGTAATTATGCGCTAAATTTTTACCAAAGCCGAACCCCGGATCAAGAATAATTTGATTTTTTTCTATTCCAGCATCAACACAACGTTGGATATTTTCTCGTAAAAAATGATCAACATCTATCATCACATTCTCATAATGTGGTGATTGTTGCATGGTTTTAGGATCGCCTTGCATATGCATAATACACACAGGTAAACCTGTTTTAGCCGCGGCTTCAAGTGCTCCCGGTTCTTGTAAAGAGCGAATATCATTGATAATTGAAGCACCTACATTTGCCGATTCAGCCATTACTTGAGCTTTAGATGTATCAACAGAAATCCACACATCAAAACGCTGGCGAATAGCTTCAACAACAGGAACAACACGCTGTAATTCTTCATCAATAGAGACATCACTTGCGCCGGGTCTTGTTGATTCCCCACCAATATCGATGATAGAAGCCCCATCAGCGATTAATTTTGCTGCGTGGTTAACCGCATCATTAAGTGAATTATGAGTGCCACCATCAGAAAAAGAATCTGGAGTGACATTCAAAATCCCCATAACTTGAGGTGTTGATAAGTTAAGCTCTCTTCCTCTAGCAATTAATTTCATTTCATTGATACCTTCATAAAAAAACCCCAGAAGCCTGGGGTTTGTATTTATAGCTTACTCAATATGCATAACCCGATAAGGATTAGTGAGTATTTTTATCAGAAGGTGTATCACTTTCTGACTCAGGCTTATCTTTTGGCTCATTCGCTACATGTGTTTGTGTCGGCTGGGCAGTAGTTGTTGCATTACTATTGCCATTGCTGCCTTCCCAACCTGCAGGTGGACGGACATCGCGACGATTCATTAAATCATCAATTTGAGGCGCATCGATAGTTTCATAAGTCATCAGTGCATCTTTCATTGAGTGAAGAATATCAAGGTTATCCATTAAGATCTGACGTGCACGAACGTAGTTTCTATCAACGATAGCTTTAATTTCTTCGTCAATAGTACGAGCTGTTTCATCAGACATATGTTGCGCTTTCGCAACAGAACGGCCTAAGAATACTTCACCATCTTCTTCTGCATACAGCAACGGCCCTAATTTTTCAGAGAAGCCCCACTGTGTCACCATGTTACGTGCAATATTTGTTGCTACTTTAATGTCGTTAGATGCACCTGTAGAAACATGCTCGACACCATAGATGATTTCTTCTGCTAAACGCCCACCATACAGTGTTGAGATCTGGCTTTCTAATTTCTGACGACTTGCACTAATTTGGTCACCTTCAGGTAAGAAGAAAGTCACACCTAATGCACGTCCTCGAGGAATAATCGTCACTTTATGCACAGGATCATGTTCTGGTACTAAACGTCCAATAATCGCATGACCGGCCTCATGATAAGCTGTTGATGCTTTTTGTTCTTCCGTCATCACCATTGAACGACGTTCAGCACCCATCATTATCTTATCTTTAGCCTTTTCAAACTCGACCATTGAAACAACACGTTTATTGCCACGAGCAGCGAATAAAGCAGCTTCATTAACCAAGTTAGCTAAGTCTGCACCAGAGAAACCAGGTGTACCACGTGCTAAAATGGCAGGATCAACATCGGGCGATAAAGGTACACGACGCATATGGACTTTCAAGATTTGCTCACGTCCACGTACATCAGGTAAACCCACAACCACTTGACGGTCGAAACGGCCAGGACGGAGTAATGCTGGGTCTAAAACGTCAGGGCGGTTAGTGGCCGCAATAACGATAATCCCTTCATTTCCTTCAAAACCATCCATTTCAACAAGCATTTGGTTCAGTGTTTGCTCACGTTCATCATGACCACCACCTAAACCTGCACCACGCTGACGTCCTACGGCATCAATTTCATCGATAAAGATGATACAAGGCGCAGTTTTTTTAGCTTGTTCGAACATATCACGAACACGAGAAGCACCAACACCCACAAACATTTCAACGAAATCAGAACCTGAAATAGTGAAGAATGGAACTTTTGCTTCGCCTGCAATGGCTTTCGCTAATAACGTTTTACCGGTACCAGGAGGCCCCACCATCAGAATACCTTTAGGGATTTTTCCCCCTAGTTTCTGGAAACGACCCGGATCACGTAAATATTCAACTAATTCGCTTACTTCTTCTTTTGCTTCATCACAACCTGCAACATCAGCAAAGGTTGTTTTGATTTGGTCTTCTGTCAACATGCGAGCCTTACTTTTACCGAAAGACATCGCACCTTTACCGCCACCACCTTGCATTTGGCGCATAAAGAAAATCCAAAGACCAATAAGTAATAGCATTGGGAACCAAGACACAAAAATTTGAGTCAGAAGACTTTGGCCTTCAAGTGGTTCACCCGTTACTTTTACATTACGGTTCATTAAAGTGGTCAGCAGGTTGTCATCACGCATAGGCATATACGTGCTGTACTTTGAGTTATCTGTTTTAGTTACATTAATATCATAACCACTTATGCTGACCTCGCGTAATTGGTTATTAGTTAACTCATTGATAAAGGTAGAGTAATCCACCTTACGACTATTCGAATCGCTGGGTCCGAAGCTCTGGAATAATGACATCAAAACGACTGCAATAACTAGCCAGAGGATCAGGTTTTTCGCCATGTCACTCAAGGGATTAACCTCATATTACAACTGTGTTAACAAATAGCTTTAGGGTACTAAAGTTTACGCCCTGTGGCTACAATATATACCTCACGAGAACGAGACCGCGAAGCGTCTGGTTTACGAACTTTCACTTTCGTAAACAGGGAGCGTATTTGCCCCAGGTATTCATCAAAGCCTTCTCCCTGAAACACTTTGACAATAAAACTTCCCCCGGGAGCCAGTACATCACGACACATATCAAGCGCTAACTCTACTAAATACATGGATCGAGGGATATCGACCGCGGGTGTGCCGCTCATGTTTGGAGCCATGTCAGACATGACAACCTGGACTTTATTTTCACCTACTCTATCAAGCAATGCCTTCAACACAAGTTCATCACGAAAATCGCCTTGAAGGAAATCGACTCCGACTATAGGATCCATAGGTAAAAGGTCACATGCGATGATTCGACCTTTGCTTCCTAACTGCTGTACAACATACTGAGACCACCCACCAGGAGCAGCTCCTAAATCGACAACGGTCATACCTGGTTTAAAAATATTGTCACTTTGCTGAATTTCTTCCAGTTTAAACCAAGCACGAGAGCGAAACCCTTTTTTCTTTGCTTGCTGAACATATTTATCACTAAAATGTTCTTGTAACCAGCGGCTAGAGCTTGCCGAACGTTTCTTATTGGCCATTGTGTTTTCCAACTATCATACACTTAGCTATCAAAATTTTTACTCTTTCACTCATTTAACCTCGTCGTAACGACATTTTATGGTGATAAGTGAGAGATGGCGTTAGAATAGTGAGTTTTCAATCCCAACAAAGCAAAAATTAATGATGACTCTTAACAAAAAACAAATTCAACACCTGAAAGGGCTCGCTCATCACCTGAATCCCGTCGTTATGATTGGTAACAACGGATTGACTGAAGGCGTTCTTGCAGAAATTGAACTCGCTCTGGCACACCATGAGCTTATCAAAGTCAAAATCGCAGGCGAAGATCGAGATGTTAAAAACTTGATCGTGGCAGCGATTGTACGCGAAAGCGGTGCACAGAATGTACAAGTAATCGGAAAAATTCTTGTTCTTTATCGTCCTTCAGAAGCACGCAAGATTATTTTACCGAAATAATACTTGTATCTTTATATAAAAATGCCATAACTAACTCTATGGCAAAAAAGGCCTTTTAAGGCCTTTTTTATATTACCACAGGATAGCAGACTAGTTTTCTATAGAAACGTAAAATTATAAATTAAATGTATTCTACGTTTAAAACTTCGTACTCAACTTGCCCACCCGGAGTTGTAATAACCACGACATCATCTAACTCTTTACCAATTAATCCACGCGCAATCGGTGAATTTACAGAAATTAAATTAGCTTTAATGTTCGCTTCATCATCACCCACAATACGGTAAGTCTGCTCTTCTTCAGTTTCAACGTTTAACAATGTCACTGTTGAACCAAAAATAATACGACCATTGTTATTCATCTTAGTAATATCAATAACTTGAGCATTTGATAATTTAGCTTCAATTTCTTGTACTCGTCCTTCACAGAAACCTTGTTGCTCTCTTGCTGCATGATATTCTGCATTTTCTTTTAAGTCTCCGTGCTCGCGTGCTTCTGCAATAGCAGCGATAATTTCGGGACGACGAACATTTTTTAAATACTCCAGTTCTTCACGTAATTTTTCTGCACCAAGAACTGTCATTGGGATCTGATTCATGTGTTAATACCTCAATACTATTCCTAATAAAAAATAGGTATCATCCTGATTTTTTATACTAACAACACAGAGAAAAGGATCTATTTACTCTTCTCAAGACAAAAAAAGACACAGGCAACCTTAAATTGGGCCTGTCTCTACATATATTCGGTGAATTAGGAAAGACGTTTATTCCCTTATTCATGTTGTTGGGAAGTAAACTTTAGCTCCCCCATACTTAAAACTAAATCTAACACAACAGACGCATTGCTTCACGCCTTATCTCTCTTTATAAATCAATAAACAGATATTTTCTGATAATGCAGTAATCACTCGGTATATCGTTTACTTTTGCCCTCATTGCCCTTTAGTATTAGTCTCTGGCAATCAATACTGTAACGTTATCACGCTATAGTCACGGACAGAGAAATTATGCGCTTATTATCAACATTCCGACGGATACTTTACACATTAAGTATCATCAGTTTTTCAACCCAAGCAATATCCGTTGAAAACTACATTGAGCATCTCCCTGAAGGAACACAAGTGGGTTTGATTACTCAACCTGTGGGCGCAACGTCTCCTAACCTCAATTATCATGCAGATCAATTAGCGCTTCCTGCCAGTACTCAAAAAGTTGTTACCGCCTTAGCCGCATTACTTCAATTAGGTGGTGATTATCAATTTACCACGACAATGGAGACGGAAGGTAAAATAAAAAACGATCAACTTAACGGAGATTTGATCTTTCGTTTCAGTGGTGATCCGACATTAACTCGCCAACAGTTAAGAGGAATGGTCGCAGTATTAAAACAATCTGGTATTACTAAAGTTCATGGTGATTTACTGATTGATACATCTGCTTTTTCAAGTCATGACAAAGCGCCAGGTTGGGTTTGGAATGATATGACTCAATGTTTTAGTGCCCCCCCTAGTGCCGCAATTGTTGATAAAAACTGTTTTTCTGTCTTATTGCAAAGTGGCAATAAAGATGGCGATATTGCCACAATACGCAAAGCTTCATTTTATCCTGTCACCGTTTTAAGCGAAGTTGAAACTTATGAGAAAGGCTCCACTCGCACCCGTTTTTGTGAATTAGATGTCACTGTCCGTGACTTAAATACCTATGTAATAACAGGTTGCATCCCTAAACGTGACGATGCAGTGCCTTTAATGTTTTCAATTCAAGACGGTGCGCATTGGGCTGGTACGATTTTAAAAGAAGAATTACAAAGATCCAATATTGAACTTGATGGTTATATAAAACGTCGTTCTCAAGTTAAAGCACCCGTTACAGTATTGGCGCAAACACAATCTAAACCCTTACATAACTTACTTACGACAATGTTAAAAGAATCTGACAATATGATTGCAGATACTGTATTTAGAACCATTGGGCGTGAATATTATGGTGTTGCCGGAACATGGCGTTCAGGTGCAGAAGCAACTCGCGCGATTTTAAAACAAAAAGCAGGAATTGATTTAGGCAATACAGTCATGGTTGATGGTTCGGGCCTTTCACGTCATAACCTCATTTCACCGGCAACAATGATGCAAGTCCTTCAATATATTGGCCAACATGATAATGAACTCAACTTTATGACTATGCTTCCCCTTGCTGGGCATGATGGAACATTACAATATCGTGGTGGCTTTCATGAAGCAGGCGTAGATGGCAAAGTTTCTGCCAAAACAGGTTCATTAAAAGGGGTTTATAATCTTGCTGGATTTATGACAACAGCAAATGGGCAAAAAGTTGCTTTTGTTCAGTATGTCTCATCCTATTCACCACCGACGAAAAATCGTAATGCAGGGCGAGCCTATTTAATACGCTTTGAAACTAATCTGTATAAAGATATGTACAATAACCGTTAAATTTACAATATTGAGATAAAAGAAAACGCCTGATCAATCAGGCGTTTTCTTATTTTTTCATGATAAGAATGAAAGTTAACGTTGGTAGATAAACTCTATACCATCATCATCTTCTTCATCCCAATCATCATCGTCATCATCTTCGAAATCAGGATTTTCAAGCTGTTCTTTGTGATAATCATCCCACATAAAGTCAACTTTTCCTGGCTCTGTAACTGTCGCTACTAAATCTTGTTCACGTGGCGTCACGTTCAAGAATTCCATGATGTTCCAGCAAAGTTTTTTCACACCTTCTTGGTTGATAGCCGCTATCATGTAATAGTTTTCATCCCAACCCAGTGCTTCAACAATCGCTTTTGCCTTCTCTTTTGCTTCTTCTGCATCAAGAAGATCCACTTTATTGAACACTAACCAACGCGGTTTTTGTGCTAATTTTTCGCTGTATTTCTCTAATTCAGAGACAATAATTTTTGCATTCTCAACAGGATCTGATCCGTCAATAGGATCAATATCGATCAAGTGCAATAATACACGACAGCGTTCTAAATGTTTTAAGAATTGGATCCCAAGACCTGCACCATCAGCAGCGCCTTCAATTAATCCAGGAATATCAGCAACAACAAAGCTTTGGTGATTATCCATACGTACCACACCTAAGCTCGGCACTAAGGTGGTAAAAGGATAATCGGCAACTTTAGGTTTTGCCGCAGATACTGCACGAATAAACGTTGATTTACCCGCATTCGGCATGCCTAACATCCCAACATCGGCTAATAACATTAGCTCTAAGAGAACTTCACGAGATTCACCCGGCGTTCCCATAGTACGTTGGCGTGGAGCACGGTTAACCGAAGATTTAAAGCGAGTATTACCTAAACCGTGAAAGCCGCCTTTAGCAACCATCTGTTTTTGGCCGTGAACAGTTAAGTCAGCAATGATTTCATTGGTGGCTAAATCACGGACACGCGTTCCAACCGGAACACTAATTGTAATGTCTTGACCACGCTTACCTGTGCAGTCACGGCTGTGACCATTTTCACCACGCTCAGCGCGATAAGATTTTGTAAAACGGTAATCAATCAGGGTATTTAGGTTTTCGTCTGCAATCATGTAGACGTCACCACCATCACCACCATCACCACCGTCTGGTCCGCCATTAGGGATATATTTTTCGCGACGAAAGCTCACACAGCCGTTACCACCATCACCCGCGACGATCAGGATCTTGGCCTCATCAACAAATTTCATGATTTTACTCCGTATAGTAGCCATTAACGTGCTGGATGGCCGAAATTACCCAGAGATGGCCTTTTTTAAATATAAAAAGCCCCGCAACAGATTTGCAGGGCTTTTGACTCGGTGATTAAAGGACCGGTAATTATTCAGCTTCGATGCTGATAAATTTACGGTTGTTTGGACCTTTAACTTCGAACTTAATTTTTCCGTCAGCTAATGCAAACAGGGTGTGGTCACGACCACAACCAACGTTAGTACCTGCATGGAACTTAGTACCACGTTGACGAACGATGATGCTACCTGCTAATACAGCTTCACCACCGAAACGTTTAACACCCAGACGTTTTGCTTCGGAATCACGACCGTTACGAGTCGAGCCGCCAGCCTTTTTATGTGCCATTGAACTACTCTCCTAAACCTTAAGCGATACCAGTGATTTTAACATCAGTAAACCACTGACGGTGGCCCTGTTGTTTACGGCTATGTTTACGACGACGGAACTTAACAATCTTAACTTTCTCGCCACGACCGTGAGCAACCACTTCCGCTTTAACTTTAACGCCCGCAAGAATTGGAGCGCCAATTTGAATGTCATCGCCATTAGCGACCATCATTACAGTGTCAAACTCGATTGTTTCGCCAGTAGCTACTTCAAGTTTCTCTAAACGAATAGTTTGACCTTCGCTGACTCGGTGTTGTTTACCACCACTTTGGAAAACCGCGTACATATAAACTCCGCTTTCCGCACACTCCCAATATGTATAATTTGAGTGCACAATTAAAATATTCACATAGGGCGCGAATTCTACGCAAATTTAGTGCCGATGACAAGTACAGATCGCAAACTAGCGTTAAAAAAAAGAGTTTTTTATGCGATATTTATTTCAGCCATTTTTAAAGTACAATCTAAATTATAAGAGAGTAAAATCTATGGCATGATCATTTTTTATTAATAATAACGCGCTCATTGGCGAGCCAAAGTCGAAAAAACATGAATTTAGAATCTATTATAAAACTAACATCCGCTGATATGGCTGCGGTAAATGAGGCAATCCTTTACCAGCTTAATTCAGATGTTTCTTTGATAAACCAACTTGGTTACTACATCATTAGTGGTGGAGGTAAAAGGATCCGACCAATGATCGCCGTGCTCACTGGACGAGCGTTGGACTATCAAGGTGACAAACATATCTCGGTCGCAGCGCTTATCGAGTTTATTCATACAGCAACGTTATTACATGATGATGTTGTTGATGAATCTGATATGCGCAGAGGAAAACAAACGGCAAATGCCGTCTTTGGAAATGCAGCAAGTGTACTTGTTGGTGACTTTATTTATACACGATCTTTTCAGATGATGACGGATCTTGATTCAATGCGTGTATTAAAGTTAATGTCTAGCGCCACCAATGTGATCGCTGAAGGTGAAGTCTTACAATTAATGAATTGTAACGATCCTAACATTTCTGAAGATGACTATATGCAAGTTATCTACAGCAAAACAGCGCGCCTATTCGAAGCAGCATCTCATGCGTCAGCAATCCTCGCTGGCGCAACGTCTGAGCAAGAAAAAGCATTCCAAGACTATGGACGTTACCTTGGGACCGCTTTCCAGCTCATTGACGATCTACTTGATTATGATGCAGACAATAACCAGTTGGGTAAAAACACAGGCGATGATCTTGATGAGGGCAAACCTACGTTGCCATTACTCCATGCCATGCATAACGGTAATGAAGAAGAATCTCAGTTAATTCGCCAAGCTATTGAGCAAGGTAATGGTCGCCATTTATTGGATACCGTTTTAAATACCATGAAGCAAAGCGGCTCTTTGGAATATACCCGCCAAAAAGCAGAAGAAGAAGCAGACAAAGCAATTGAAGCTTTATCTATTATACCTGATTCACCTTATAAAGAAGCGCTGATTGGGCTTGCTCACGTGGCTGTACAACGTCAATCGTAATCCTAATGGCACTACCCCATTAATAGTACAGTAAAGCCCGCCAGAGCGACTATGTCGACTCTGGTGGGTTTTTTAATTTATTGAGCACTTCTTCATTTTCTCGCTCAATGGCATCTTGATTATCGGCATCAATATAACTAATGAGTTTTGCTAGCCCTTCACGAAGCACGAACTTCACAATTTTTTCACGTTCTGATTTAGTTAATTGATAATATGCCTCAACCCAAATTAAAAAAGCATCCTGGCGCTTTGATAAATACTCAGCAGGAGGTTCATGTGCGGCTAATACACCAATCACCTCATCAGGCAAACTTTTCACTGAATACTCTACAGCTTTCCCTTGAACGCCACGTTTACGGCGGTTTTCCCAGCCTTCACGACGAGCCATCAAGTTAACTCCCTGCGGTGAGTTAGGTAACCCCGCAAGCCCCACTAATTCTTTCGCTGTATACCATTCTTTTTTCATGATCTCATCTCACATTCAACTAAGAGGTTAATCAGATAGATATCTGTTGCGGATAACGCAATAATAGATTCTTTAAAATCGTTTAATCATTGACGACTTTTTCTAAAAAACTTCTAATACCTTCCCGCAATATCAGCTCTGTTAATGTTTTTTGTTCACCATCATTTAGTTGTTGGAATGCTTTCACCCAGATAACGAGTGGCTCCTCTTTTTTATTTAGTTTGTAATGTGCTAATGGTTCATAAAGTTCCAGAGCAATTAAAGTTTCATCTGGTAAACAAGAATAATGATATTCAACACCACTACCTTGCTTATTCTTTATCTTTTGTTTTTGCCAAAATTCACGTTTAGCTTTTGCGTTTACACCTTGTGGTGATTTAGGTAATCCACCTATACCCGTCAATTCCTTTGCCGTATACCACTCTTTTTTCATTATGTTTCTCTAAAATTGTTATCAACTTCAAAAAAGAAATTATTAAGAAAAAAATCAGAAATATTTTTAGAAAAATAATGTTATTTTATTTTCTAAATAATCAGTTTAAATGCTTTAAGACATTTCTAATAAACTGTTATTTATACCACTAACACAGCAATTAATTTTATAGAAAAAGGATTAAAAATGATTTCAAGGAAATCTGATTGGCATCCTGCCGATATTATTGCCGCACTTAGGAAACGAGGAACAACACTTGCTGCCATCTCTCGTCAAGCAGGGTTAAGCTCTTCAACACTCGCTAATGCACTGTCACGCCCTTGGCCTAAAGGAGAAAAAATCATTGCTGATTATCTTAATGTTGCTCCTTCTGAAATTTGGCCAAGCCGTTATTTTCATCCTGAAACAGGAGAATTACTTGAACGAAAGATTCGTGACAAAACTAATAATTAACTAATAATTACATACATTATAATTAATAAAAAAAACCGCTGATACTATATCAGCGGTTTTTATTTAAATTTGCATTATTTTTATAGCAAAAAAAGTATTTCTTTATTTATTAATAAATTCTTCACCAAGAATTATATCTTTTTTCAATACATCTAACATGCCATTAAGAGATTGTTTTTCAAAATCACTTAATTTACCAATAGATAAATATTCCTCTACACCGTTTTTGCCTAAAAGAATAGGTTGTGCAAAGAAACGGGCATATTCTCCGTCGCCTTCTGTATAGGTGCATTCAATAACATTTTTCTCGCCATTTAAAGCGCGAATTAATGAAAGACCAAAACGCGCTGCGGCTTGTCCCATTGATAATGTTGCTGATCCACCACCTGCTTTCGCTTCTACAACTTCAGTACCTGCATTTTGGATACGTTTTGTCAGCGCTGACACTTCATCATCCGTAAATGAGACCCCATCAACTTGAGAAAGCAGAGGAAGAATAGTGACACCAGAGTGCCCACCAATGACAGGAACATTGGTTTTCTGAGGATCTTGGCCTTTTAATTCAGCAACAAAAGTATTAGCACGAATGATATCTAGGGTCGTAATACCAAAAAGACGTTTTTTATCGTAAACACCCGCTTTTTTCAGTACTTCAGCAGCGATAGCAACTGTTGTATTCACTGGGTTAGTAATGATACCAATCAGTGCCTTAGGGCAATTTTGTGCTACTTTTTCAATTAAATTACGGACAATACCGGCATTCACATTGAAAAGATCAGAACGATCCATGCCTGGTTTACGAGCAACACCCGCAGAAATCAGAACAACATCAGCGCCTTTTAATGCAGGAGAAGGATCTTCACCAGCAAAGCCTTTTACCGTCACTTGAGTTGGGATATGGCTTAAGTCAGCTGCGACGCCCGGTGTGACGGGAGCGATATCATATAAAGAGAGTTCACTACCAGCTGGAAGCTGGTTTTTAAGAAGAAGTGCCAGTGCCTGACCAATACCACCCGCTGCACCGAGAACTGCTACTTTCATTCTGATACTCCTTAGTTACAAGATAGTGGAACGCCTTAGAGAGATTCACTATTACGCAATACACCTTTTAAAAAACAATTATTTAACAGCAATATTGCATAATAAGGCATTTACAGTGGAAAATAATACTTTGGTTATTCTAAACAAATTGCTTATCTGTTAATGAGATAGTGGGCACTCTTTTGATAAATAATTCCAATAAATTGGGCAAAATGTTAAGTGGGTCTATCTCCTTATGATAATCATTTAAGCTTATCATTTAATTAACAAATATTTTACTTCTCTTAAGTTACCACATTCAAAGTCGGTAAATGAAACTTTTTTGTAGTACATTCTACTTTACAATTTTCCGTAAATTATCTCTTACCTTTCATCGTCTTTTGTTGCATAAAAATTCACTTCTCCGCATAATACGCGGGTTATTGATAACTCACTAAAGGTGAACTATGCGCGTTCCTTCTAAGCAAGAAGACTTGGTTAAAGCGTTTAAAGCCCTGCTGAAAGAAGAAAAATTCAGTTCACAAGGCGAGATTGTGACTGCATTACAAGAAGCTGGATTTGATAATATTAATCAGTCCAAAATCTCTCGTATGCTAACAAAATTTGGTGCAGTAAGAACCCGTAACGCCAAAATGGAAATGGTATATTGCCTACCCACTGAACTTGGCGTACCGACAGCAAGTAGCCCATTAAAAAATCTAGTACTTGATATTGACCATAACCATTCGGTTGTAGTGATAAGAACGAGTCCAGGTGCGGCTCAACTTATTGCACGTTTATTAGATTCATTAGGCAAAGCAGAAGGGATCCTCGGCAGTATTGCGGGTGATGACACCATATTTTCAACACCTGCACCCGGGTTTTCAACAGAAGAGTTGCGAGATGCAATCCTAAACCTGTTTGATCAGGAATTATAATCGCTTTTCCATAGCGTCCAAAAATAAGCCACTAAACAGTCAGTGGCTTATTTTTATTTATTATTAATACTGATTCTCTGAGCCTTTAGGCTGCGCTAATTTTTTAAGCAGTTTTTCATGTATCCCACCAAAACCGCCATTACTCATAATTAAAATATGATCACCCGCTTGCGCTTCTTTCGCAATCATATCCACTAATGTATCAAGATCGGTACTCCAGCGCGCTGGTTGCACACAATGCTCCGCGATATCACTTACTAACCATTGAATATTCGGTGGCTGGAATAAAAACACCTCATCAGCTCGACCTAATGCGGGAGCGATATCATCCTTACTAATACCCATTTTCATCGTATTTGAACGGGGCTCTAACACCGCAATAATACGTGCAGTTCCACCAACTTTACTGCGCAATGCTTCAAGCGTTGCCAAAATCGCCGTAGGATGATGTGCAAAGTCGTCATAAACACTCACTTGGTTAACTTCACCACGTAATTCTAAACGACGACGCGCATTAACAAACTTATCTAATGCTTCACACGCATCTGAGGGTAAAACACCAACATGATGCGCAGCAACTATTGCCATTAAGCCATTTTGCATGTTGTGTTCACCAGAAAGCCCCCAACACACTTCTCCAACGCTTTCACCTTTATGAAATACCTCAAAATGGCGACTATCATTAGTGAGTTTTTTGGCCTGCCAATCGCCTGTTTCACCCGTGAATTCTTGTTCACTCCAACATCCCATTCCAATGGTCTGTTTTAAATTCATGTCGTTATCAGGCATGATGATTTTTCCACTACCCGGAACGATACGAACTAAATGATGGAATTGTTTTTGAATTGCCGCTAAATCATCAAAAATATCGGCATGATCAAATTCAAGGTTATTTAAAATCAGTGTTCGAGGAGAATAATGTACAAATTTAGAACGCTTATCAAAGAAAGCGCTATCATACTCATCAGCTTCAATCACAAAGAAAGGGCTTTCACCTAATTGTGCTGAAACTTGGAAATTACCAGGTACACCACCAATTAAAAAACCGGGTTTATAGCCACAATCTTCTAAAACCCAAGCTAACATACCCGCCGTTGTTGTTTTGCCATGGGTTCCTGCGACCGCTAATACCCAACGCTCAGGTAAAATATAATCGTGTAACCATTGAGGACCTGAAGTATAAGGTAGACCTTTTTCAAGTACAGCTTCAACACAAGGGTTTCCTCGTGTCATGGCATTACCAATAATGACCATGTCAGGAGCAGGTTCTAATTGTTTAGGGTCATATCCCTCAATCAGTTCAATTCCCTGATTTTCTAATAAGGTACTCATCGGTGGATAGACATTAGCATCAGAGCCTGTGACTTTATGTCCCTTTGCTCGAGCTAAGATGGCAAGACTTCCCATAAAGGTGCCACAAATACCAAGAATATGAATGTGCATGAATTTCTGTCCAATAGCATGAAGTTGGTCACTATTCTAACGATCAAAAAGCAGATAAGGAACGGATTAACCTTTGAATCATTCGATTCTTTGGCTAAACTTGCCACCACCAAGGAGATTTTCCTCCTTTTTTTACTTTACCCACTCACATTCAGGACCTGCGTCATGAAAACATTAGGCGAATTTATCGTCGAGAAACAACAAGATTTTCCCCATGCAACTGGCGAACTTACGGCATTACTTTCGGCTATTAAGCTTGGGGCTAAAATTATCCACCGTGATATTAATAAAGCAGGGTTAGTCGATATTCTGGGTACTAACGGGGTTTCTAATGTTCAAGGTGAAGCCCAGATGAAACTGGATCTTTACGCGAATGAGAAACTCAAAGCAGCATTAAAAGCACGTGGTGAAGTTGCGGGTATCGGATCAGAAGAAGAAGACGATATTGTTATCTTTGAAGGTGATCGCGCTGAAAATGCTAAGTATGTTGTACTAATGGACCCTTTAGATGGTTCGTCGAATATTGATGTAAACGTTTCCGTCGGCACAATTTTCTCTATTTACCACCGTATTACGCCTATTGGCCAACCTGTAACGTTAGATGACTTCTTACAACCGGGTCATCGTCAAGTTGCTGCGGGTTATGTCGTTTATGGCTCATCAACCATGTTAGTTTATACAACAGGTTGTGGTGTTCATGCCTTTACTTATGATCCATCTTTAGGTGTCTTCTGCCTATCTCATGAAAGTGTACATTTCCCACCAACAGGAAATATGTACTCGATCAATGAAGGCAACTACATCAAATTCCCATTAGGTGTCAAAAAATACATCAAGTATTGCCAAGAACAAGATGCTGCAACTAATCGCCCTTATACCACGCGTTATATTGGTTCTTTAGTCGCTGATTTTCACCGTAATTTACTAAAAGGGGGAATTTATATCTATCCAAGCACTGCGAGCCATCCTACTGGTAAATTGCGTTTACTCTATGAATGTAACCCAATGGCGTTTTTAGCAGAACAAGCTGGTGGTAAAGCAAGTAATGGTAAAGAACGCATTCTAGATATTGAACCCAAAGAGCTTCACCAACGTATGCCTTTCTTTGTCGGTACTAAATCGATGGTTGAGCAAGCTGAAAGTTTTATGGCGCAATATCCAGACGAAGAATAATTCATTGGTCTAGCATCAATATAGATAAACCGGGCTTCTTTTTCGTCCGGTTTTTTCATCTTTGAAAATAGGGCTTCTTTTTATTTACTGCTTATTCTTACGTCATAACGCAACATGTTCGGCAAAAAACGGGTATTGTTAAAAACTTTTCGCTATACTACAGGCCACGTAAAATTAATTTTTTTATAGGAAATTTTTTATGAGCCTGAATCATGTTCCTGCTGGTAAAGAACTACCAGAAGATATCTATGTTGTTATTGAAATCCCAGCAAATGCTGATCCTATCAAATACGAAGTTGACAAAGAAAGTGGCGCACTGTTTGTTGACCGTTTTATGTCAACTGCCATGTTCTACCCATGCAACTACGGTTACATTAACAACACATTATCTTTAGATGGTGATCCAGTAGACGTTCTGGTTCCAACGCCATACCCATTACAACCAGGTTCCGTTATTCGTTGTCGTCCTGTTGGCGTACTAAAAATGACTGACGAATCAGGTGAAGATGCAAAACTAGTTGCAGTGCCACACACTAAACTGAGCAAAGAATACGATCACATTAAAGATGTGACTGACCTACCAGAACTGTTAAAAGCACAGATCAAACATTTCTTTGAACACTACAAAGATTTAGAAACTGGCAAATGGGTTAAAGTTGACGGTTGGGAAGGTGTAGAAGCCGCTAAAGCTGAAATTCTGTCTTCTTTCGAACGCGCGAAAAAATAATTTTAATGCTATCAGAATAACTTACTGATAAAAAAGCTCTTCATTTTATTGAGGGGCTTTTTTTATGATGATATCACTCTTTGTTTCAAACGCATTACAAGCAATCCACCACTTATCAATGTGATAGCAATGGCAACTATCATTAACATATAAACTACTGAAACGTCTCCAGTCGAAAAAAACAAAAGCCCGCCCACAATCGGTAAGATCAGTTGATTCAATAGGATAATCAGAGATGACACACTTGCTAATTGATTGAAAGGGATAATCTCAATTCTAAGCATTCTTAAAATATTTCCCGAAAAAACTTTTCCAATAATTGAAATTGCATAGCTGATAAAAAACAAGATCATGGAACCTTGAAAAAATACTAGGAAAGAGGAACTGATAACAATAATCGAAATTGAAATAATAGTGAGTGGCCTTCTCCTTATACATTGACTTAAATAGCTATATAAGTATGTGCCTAATACACCGCAGATCCCCGCTGCAATATCAATAAAACCATAATATTTTATGGGTAATTTCATAGAGCGATCAATTAACGCCGTACCACTAGATTCAATTAAACCATCAAACATATTGTTACCAATAGCAATAAAAATAGAAAATAGAATTATCGGTGATGATAAAATGTAAAGAATCATCTTATTAGAACTAATTATTTCTTGCGAATTATTTTCATGAATTCTCTTTTTTTCCTTATAAAAAAATAAAAAGAAAAGAGCATTAATAAAATAAAATATAACAGGTATAATAAGTAAATATTTATATCCATAATCAATAAAAAAAATGCCAATGAGAGGACCGATGATCATCCCTGAGAAATCCATTCTAGATATCATATTAATATGATGTTCTTTATTATTACTTATAGATGCAATCATTTTTTCATACGAAATAAGCGTTTGAGAATTTCCAATAGAAATTAAACTGCCAACTAATCCAAAACTGACTGCTATCATCATCTCAGACGTAAAATCAGCATATAATAAAAATAAACACCCTGTTATTTTAAAAACATCAGAAATAATCGATATAAGACGAACACCTAAGCCATCTATATATTTTCCAATAATAGGGATCAAGAAAACCCGAGGTAACCACCATAGTGCGTATGTCAATCCCGCATATTCAATACTTGTTGTTAACTGATAGACAATAACAGGCGTAAGAAATACCATTAATCCATCAGCCGTTAATACAAAAAAAAGCATATAAAAAAAGACAGTATGCATAATAAATATCAGACCTTTTCTTTAATTAACACTTTAATTGGATTATTATTTTCATCATAAACAATAATAGATTTGGGTGTATGATGTGTAGGCTGCTGTTTAATGATTTCCTCTTGTTTAGAAACAATAAATTGATAATAGTTTAAATCTGCCTCTATTTTATTAATAGAATAAGATTGATAGTTTTTATTCGCAATTTTCCAATCAATAACATCATGACCAGGAATATATTCTTTTTCTTTATCTAAATAAATAACAGGGCGATTAACCGTAATCACATTCGCCATATTAAATAAAGCATGAGCAACCCCACAAGGGATAACAAGTTCAAGGTTAGGTGTAGGGTTAAACGTTATCTCATCTTCATAAAATAAAGTAGGCGAGTTCTTTCTCATATCAACAAGCTTTAATGTTATATCACAAGAAGTTTCCCCTAAAAAAATCAAGTGATCTTCTTGCCCTAAATGTAAGCCATAAGAGTCAAAATCATAATCTTCGGGGCCATGGTCAACAAGATACATCGGTGATTTTCGTGTTAACGGAACAATCCCACTCTCTTTACCCGTTTGCATTGTCGGCATCTCACGAAACGCCACACCCATAATTGTCGAGAGTGGTAATTTCATTCTTTGATTTTTGGCTATTCTTTCTCTAAATCTTAAATTAACAGTATCACCATTATCTAAACGAATTTTTCGTGTTTCTGAATGCAAAAATTCATGTTTATTGAGAAGTTCAGACTGGATATCGGCAATGCGATGATAAACTAAATCGGAGGCTTCTTCTGTCATAGGTTCATAACCTTCAATATCATCAATGTTAATATCTTCAGGGAGATTAATAACATCATTATTCGGTGACCATGTAAGATCCTTACAGAATAACTTCTCTAGTGTAGGTAAAAATAAAGTATAACTATTTAAAGTAAATATATTCTCTAAATGATGAAAGGTATGAGCAACACCTGGAGGAATAATTAATGTTCTCGCTGAAGAAGGTGTAATATAAAAGCTTAATACTGACTTAAACGTCGGAGAATATTTACGACAATCAATAAATTTAGCCAATACTTTTCGATTTTCATCACCTAAAAAAGTCAATGTATCTTGTTGCCCGAGATGAATACCATATTGTCCATATTTAAACTCATCACTACCATGATAAATAATATTAATCGGATATGTCGTTGCAAAAGGAATAACATAAGAATCCTTTCTTCCATTGTTTACTCGCCAACGAGAAATCCAATGTAATCCAACGATATTAATATCTTTATTTAAATTAATAATATCCTTATTCATTATTTTATCCTTACGTTTAAAAGCAGCTAACAAGCTGCTTTTAAATTAATTAGATACCGACAACTTCAATGTCATAACCTAATAACTTTGCACTTTCGAGGAGTGACGTTAAATTAGATGTATTCAATTTTTGATATTTATCATCAGCAGGTGCATTTTTAATACCAGCAAGATAAGCCAATTTATCAACTGTCTCTGTTGCTGTTGTTTTTGTTTGGAATATCATATCAGTAAAAGAATTACTTGCTATATTTTGTTCAACTTCTACAGGTTTATTTTTATAAAGCAATGAGATGTTATTAGAATTGTTCATAAACCACCTTTAAAATTCATATTAAAAAATAATAAAATCTAATTTCATTGATTAACTTAAGTAGTCACTTATCTTTTTAGCATTAATTTAATTTTATTGTCAATAAGCTAAGCATTAATAAAATTCATATCTATAATCATAAGAAATAAAATAAATATTAGCTATTAAATTAAATAAAAATAATAACATTTAAATAAATTAAAGAGTCATTAATAATATAAATAAACTATTATCTATTTATATAAAAATAAAAACGGCTCGATATTCCTATCAAGCCGTTTTTGTATCATATTGAGTAAAAGGGAAATACTCAATTACTCTTCTTCATGACGCTTTAACCAATCACCACATTTTATTTCACGCAAACCATCAACAGGCTTTTGATAAAGGTAGATCCAAGCACTGCCATAAGGCGTTGAAATCAGTTGTCGCTTGTAATCCTGATCGTTCTTTTTCAATTCATCAAGCTCTGTCAAGATAGAAGGTGTTATCCGATAGACTTCACACTCTATCTCTCCTTCACCTTCAATAACCGCAGGGTAAAATCCTAAATCATAGAGTTTATATCCCACTAATTTATGCTCACCGAGAAGCTGAGCATAAGTCATCCAGTGATGGTTACCTTGGTTTCGCCGTAAACTACCATAAACAATAATTCGCATATAATTTAAAACTCAAATTGATAAAGCAGATCTATTGCCTGATTCATACCAGACACTGCTTGTAAATACAACCTGGGCATCAAGCGATAACGTAAGGTTAACGTCGCTAGCGAATCAAATATACCCACTCCATACTTCACTTGTAGGTCGTTCGTTATCTTACCGCTGACCACAACTTGTGAATTATCCCCCACACCTTGTGTATCAAGCGCTAGATCCGAAACACCAAAGGTTTCGCCTATGCGCCCTACAAGCTGACCACTTTGACCAACGCCTAATCCTATCAGCATTGCTGTCATTTGTGATGAATCAGCATCACCACTGTCTAGACCTTCACCTCTTAACAAGTAAGATAACGCTTCTTGTTGTGTTTTAGCTGGCTCAGAGAAAATTTCTACTTTAGGCTGATCAGCAAGCCCCGTTACCTTAACACCAGCAATAACATTGTCTGCGGTATTATCAGGGTTACGAATAGCCTCGATATTTAAATAAGGTTGATCAACGGGCCCAGAGAACAAGATTTGTCCCTTACGCACTTGTAAATCTTGCCCATAAGCTTTGAATTGCCCACGTGGAATATCAACTTGCCCATTTAAACCCAGTCCTTGTTTATTCTGATTGACTTTAAGTGCTCCCGTCAATCTGGCTTTAAGACCAAATGCGTCCAGTGTCACATCATCACCAATATTAATCGCTAAATTGCTTTGAATTGGAATCGATGTCTCTTTTGGCGCTATAGGCTGTAAGTTTTTATCCAGCATCACTTCATCTGAAGATGCCGATACCGCCGACTCCGGCAACTCTTGAACCACAATACGAGCCCAAGGGATATCAATACGGCCATCTAATTTCAGTAAATGAGGGCTAGCCTCAAAAACAAGGTCAGGATTAACATCAATACGCACCATTGGCGGTAACGACACCCTTAGTTTATTACCATTAGCGGCCACCACTGCGCGCCATTCATCTAACTTACGCCAATCGGCATTACCAGTAAGATTTAAGTAACCTTCTGGCGTTTCGATTCTACCGCTTAAATCGGACGTCGCACCATTGAATTGAACATCAACATTCCCTTTCGTAATATCAAACGGGATCCAGTGCCCAACCACTTTTAATTGATTGATACCAAATTGACCAAATAGCAGTGGCGATTGTGCATTTCCGCCTAAACGTAATTGTGCACCAACACGACCTTCAGCTATTTCACCTTTACCTAAGAACGGTTTGATTAAATCTAATGTCAGATTATCAATATCCACCGTACCTGATAATTGGCGTTTTTTCTCAAGATCGGCAACATGCACATTGCCTTTAAAATTACCATTACCTGCAATACTAATCAGCCATTGTAATGTTGCTTTACCATTATTCATGCCCGCATTTAACGTAATGGTATCGAAATCAATAGGTAAAATAGTGCCTTCGATATTCTGTTTTACTGCAACACCTTGCCCTTTTAAATTGACAGATGCTTTCGGTAATCCGCCTTTTGAACTCCATGTTGCAGTAGCATCCCCTGTAAACACACCACGAACAGACGTTTCAGGTGGTAAAAAAGGCTTTATCATTGCTAAATCAAAACGAGTTAACGTAATTCCAGCAGTTCCACTTTCACCAACGGTTATTGCTTTAGGAACACAGACTTGTGCATCAGGATTCACCCAGCAATGAGCACCGATCGTAATCTCTTGCTTTTCTGCCAATAAATTCAGCGTCATTGCTTTATTTAAACGCCATTCACCCACTGGGGTATCAAAAGCCGTATTATTTAACGTCCCTTTCCACTGCTGTTTTTCTTTATCGAATGAACCCGCTAATGTCAGTCCACCAGACACTGGCTCACCATCTACTTTCAAGGTGAGTTTATGTTGTTTTTCTGTACCAGCTGCATCTAACGTTAAATTACGAATAATTAAATCGGCTTGTTTTAACTGGCGTGCTGTAATAACCAGTTTGCCACCAATGTCTTTATCAGACTGAACATCGCCTTTAATCGTAATAGATCCAATACTCACTTGATCTTGCCATTTAATGCCCTGGGCGTTGATATCAGCAATAATCTTTGGTGTATTAATATCACCTCGAATATTCACCTTACCTTTTACAAAGCCAGTGAGCCCTGGCACTAAACCATTTAATCCTGGTGCATTAATATTGGCATCTAATGCCCATTTATCGCCTAGGTGCCCTTCGATATCGAGCTTATTTTTCCCCAATATCAGATTTAATTGGGGAATATTCCATTGTCCTGAATCATTACCATAAGCATTCCCTCTCGCCTTGATAAGATTATTTTTGAGATCACCATCTAAAGTGATTTCAGGAACACGTAATTGCCAACTCCCGCCATACAGGCTCCCCGTTGTAGCAATACGTCCATCTAATTTAGCGGGCATATCAGGATACTGTTTTGCCGTATTAATTCCCGAAATAGTGAGCAATGCATTCCAACTAATCGCCTTACTCCAATCAGCAACACCAGTGATATCAGCATGACCCTGTAATGTGGCTAAACGCAGTCGTGTTAACTCAATTTTTTCTTCATTACCTTTTGCATCCAACATTAATTTAGCAGGCGGAATTTCCTGACCTTGGATATCAGAACGCAATGAAAGATCATAATTATCAGTCTGACCATTGAGACGTAATCGGGTGTCATTAAGTTGATACTGTACATCCCCAGTTAATGGCCAACGAACTTTTTGGCTCTCTAGAGTAAGTTTTAACGGAAGATGCGGTTTGGCGAGCTCTGCTTGTGCATCAAGCGTGGCTGTTACTGCACCAGTTAAAGAAAGTGCTAATTTAAGCTCTTCCAGTAATGCTCCTTGCAAAGAAAGCGTCGCTTTTTGATCTTTAAAATCTTCAAGCCCTGCGACATCACGGACAGTCGCATTCACATCTAAATTAACAGGCCACTGTTTATCTAGGGTAATTCCCCCATTTAAACTCACTTCACCTTCTGGTGCATCAATATTTAATTTAGTGAGATTAACCTGCTTACCTTGAGTCTTTGCCTCAAAAGAGAGTTGATTAATGGTAACGGGCGTATCCCCACTCACTTGTAATTGCTTACCTTCAATACCTTCAATATTGATATCAACAGGAATAATAATTTCAGGTAATTCAGCCAATAGTGGCTTAGCAAAAATCGTTTTAATCGTGTCTGCTAGCGCCTGTTCTTTTTCTTCTGGTGTTGTAGGTTCAGTTTTAGGTTTTGCAGTTACGACTTCTTTTACATCTTGGGCAACTGCTTGAACACTGCCTTCTTCTGGTGTTTTGGGTAACGCCACCAGCAAATCATTAATAACTGTTGGGTTTAATGTAACTTGATGCCCTTCCCACTGCGCACCGGTTTTAAACTTACCGAGCGAGATTGCTATATCGTCAATCTTCACATGCGTATTTTCTAATGAAAGCGAGTTTAAATAGAGAGGTAACGGCGCATTGAGCTCAGTTAAAGGCTCTGATGGTGGGGTTTCTTCAGAGGGAGGGAAAGCATTAGTATCAACATTAACAACCACATCGCGTGTCGCCAGTGTATCAACGCAAACTTGTTTATCCGTCAGGCATGCTAAACGTAGTCCTAATGATAACTCACCCACGTTCACATCAACTCCGGGCATTTGATATTCAACTCCCGTTAAACGCAGATCTTTCCAGTCACCATTAACATCTTTGATAACTAAGCCAGGAACCCAGCGAGCAGCACTATTAATGGCAAAATGCAAACCTGATTGTGTTCCTAAGATCCAAGCTACGGCACTGAACGTAAGCAAAATAATGATAAGAAGTGTTAGTGCAATCCATTTCAACCACTTGATCATAATTCTGCTCCTAACCCGATATAAAACTGAAGTCTACGTTTATCAACGTCGCTCACAGGTAATGCTAAATCAAATTTAATCGGACCAACTGGTGATGCCCAGCGCACACCCGCGCCAGCACCTGTTTTAAAATCACTGCGAGTAAAATCATTAACGGCTTCACCACTATCAATAAAGACAGCGCTCCACCAATTACCCGTGACATTATATTGATATTCTAGTGATCCGACTAACATCCTTGATGCACCGGTTAAATTACCTTTGCTATCTTCTGGTGAGATACTTTGGTATTTAAAGCCACGGACACTTCTATCTCCCCCCGCAAAGAAACGTAACTCAGGGGGAACTTGTTCAAAGGCATTAGTTTCAATCCAGCCGAAATTACCTCTTACAACAAATCGATGCCCATCCCAAGGCGTGCGTATCCAGACATGTTGTGCTTGGAACGCAACAAATTCTACATCTGAGCCCCATATTTTATTGGAGTAGTCTAATGTGTAACGTTGACTATCCCCCCAAGAAGGCATCATGCCCCCTCGTTGGCGTACGCGACTTGCTGTCACGCCTGGATAAAGCAACATCGTGGTATTTGTGACATCCCCCTGAGTAAAGTGGCTGAGGCTCCAACGTGTATTCACACTGTATTGCCAGCCAGTGGACATATCCCAGTTTCGAGACACATTTAACGTTGTGGTATCAGAACGAGTGTCATTTAAATCGGTCCGTTTAAAACCACCTTGAACACCATAATATTGCTCTAATGGGTTTACCTTAAGTGGAATTTTATAGTTTGCACCAATAGATTGTTCAGGTTGAGAAACGCTAATGTTGGAAGTTAAACTATGACCACGCGAATTCATCCATGGTTTATCCCACTGCATATTAAGGCGAGGACCAACATCGGTGGCATAACCACCACCAAGCTCTACATAGTTACGAGAACGCGGAGTGACAACCGCACTCATCGGTAAAAGATGAGAACCTTCAGCGCGTGCTTTAGCAATATCAGGGGTCACAACGGCAGAGTTAAACCAACCTGTTGCCGCTAAACGGCGATTAAATTCGGCTAGATCTTCAGAGGCGTAATATTGCCCTTCTTTAAAAGGAACAATATTTTGTAAGTAATCTTCCCGAATTTGGGAGCCTGTATAATTCACTTTGCCAAAGCGATAACGTTCACCACTATTAAAGACAAAATCCCAATACGAGGCATGGTTATCTAAAGAGACACCTAGCTGGCTTTTATCCATTTCAGCATCAAAGTAACCACGACGGATAGCAAGTCCTGTTAATGAACCTTTGAGCTTTTCATAATCACCATGATTTAAAACACTATCAAGAGGAGGGGTATTCTCTTTAATGACCTTTGCATATTGTTCGTCAGTTTTAGCACCGCCTTCAAGAACAATATCGACCCCTTTGAGTAAAATAGGAATACCGGGTTCAACTTTAGCCGTTAATACAGAACGCGCAGGTGGTGTGTTTTCTTGATAAGAGAATGTCACTGTTGGCTGATAATAGCCTAAAGGGCGAAGTCCTTCTTGAATTGCCTTTTCAACACGCGCACGAAAACGCCCGTCAGGTGCAACTTCTTCTGTTGTAATGTTTGATAGCTGGACTCGCGCATTTTTTTCGAGTTGCCCTTCTAAACCTTCCACTTTTAAACGCAAATTTGCCCCATAAGCAACGGGTGCGATAAAAGACAGACAGAGAACGTAGATAACGGAGTATCTCGGCACGTTTTCTCCTCAATATGATTTAATTCATGTGATAAATTGACGACAAACTGTTTTAAGCTTTATTGTAGATTTAGTTTATAACAATATTAAACCTTTACCATAGTAAAGCGTTTACAAATATAAAAAATGGAGTCTACCTTGCAACATCAAGCTTACCAACCTGAGAATGCCTTAAGGGGCACTTCGACGCCATTAGAAATATCTGCTAATCATGCGGTAAATGGGCATTCCATTAATGAGATCCCGGAAAAGATGAGTATCGCTTATTTTGCCATGGGCTGTTTTTGGGGTGCTGAACGTCTATTTTGGCAACAGCCTGGCGTTTACTCAACAAGTGCAGGTTATAGCGGTGGTGTAACAGAAAATCCAACCTACCAACAAGTTTGCCAAGGTTTAACTGGCCATAGTGAAGTGGTGAGAATTATTTTTGACCCCGCAATAATTAGCTACCAACAACTTCTGGCTCTTTTTTGGGAAAATCATAATCCATCACAAGGTATGCGCCAAGGTAATGATATTGGGAGTCAATACCGTTCTGCTATTTACACCGTCAACACTGAACAATATGCACAAGCTGTTGAGTCAAAGAAACGTTATCAACAAGCGATGAATGCCCAAGGTACTACTGAAAAGATCACCACTGAAATTCAGCCAGCGGGCCCATTCTATTTTGCTGAAGACTACCACCAGCAATATTTACATAAAAACCCACAAGGTTATTGTGGGTTAGGAGGAATTGGTATCTGCTATCCCCCAGAAAAGTAACACTAGCAGAAAATAGTAGGGCGATGATATAATTACGCCCTCTTATCTATCTTTGTGAATAATTCCATCACAATATATTGATTTATCTTCTATTTTTAACACTCTAGTATTGCCCTTTGGATTAAATACTCGGGGTGATGTGAGCCTTATATGCTTAATAGTTTACTCATTGTGCTTTTGCTTTGTGCTATCAGCGCCTTTTTTTCACTGTCTGAAATCTCGCTTGCTGCTTCTCGTCGAATTAAACTCAAACAACTAGTCGATGAGGGCAATATTAACGCCGCTCGTGTATTAAAAATGCAAGAAATGCCAGGCATGTTTTTTACAGTCGTACAAATTGGATTAAATGCCGTTGCTATCTTAGCGGGTATTGTCGGTGAATCCGCATTTTCTCCTTCACTTAAAAGCTTTTATCTACAGTTTTTTGAAGAACCATTAGCTCAGCAACTTGGGTCTATTTGTTCTTTTATTATTGTCACATCAATGTTTATTTTACTGGCTGATTTAACCCCCAAACGTATTGGTATGATTAAGCCAGAAGCTATCGCATTACGAATTGTCAATCCAATGCGCCTCTGTCTTGCCTTTTTCCGCCCTCTGGTGTGGTTATTTAATGGTATGGCGGATCTCATCTTCAAGCTATTTAAAATCCCGATGGTCAGAAATGAAGATATTACTTCTGATGATATCTTCGCCATTGTAGAAGCCGGGGCTGTTGCTGGGGTTTTACGTAAACAAGAACATGAACTCATTGAAAATGTCTTTGAATTAGAATCACGCACCGTTCCTTCTGCAATGACGCCTAGGGAAGATGTGGTTTATTTTGATCGCGAAGAAACTGAAAACGACATTAAAGAAAAAATTGCCACCCAGCCTCACTCTAAATTTTTAGTGTGTGAAGGTGATATCGACCATATTATTGGTTATGTAGATTCTAAAGAGCTTCTTAATCGAGTTATCAATGGACAAAGCCTAAATCTTAATGAAGGCGTTCATATCCGCAAAGCTCTCATTATTCCTGATACATTGACACTCTCAGATATGTTAGAAAGTTTTAAAACATCAGGTGAAGATTTTGCCATCATCCTCAATGAATATGCCATGGTAATGGGCGTTATTACACTAAATGATGTGATGACAACATTGATGGGCGATTTAATTGGACCAGGGCAAGAAGAGCAAATTGTCAGTCGTGATGAACACTCATGGTTAGTTGAAGGTGGTACACCAATTGATGATGTGATGCGTGCACTTGATATTGATGATTTCCCTGATTCTAGTAACTATGAAACTATTGCAGGTTTTATGATGTACCGCTTGCGTAAAATTCCAAAACGCACTGATTACGTGAAGTTCTCGGGGTATAAGTTTGAAGTTGTCGATATTGATAATTATAAAATTGATCAATTACTTGTGACAAAAGTTGATGATATTCCTCCCGTTAAACCCGTCTTACAGGAGCATGTTCCTGTTACACAGACAACAACAACGGAAGTCGAAATCAAAAAAGATGAAAATAAAATTGCTGATTAGTTAGTAACTAAATGAAATTAATAACTGAGTCTTATCTGAAAACTCGAAGAGAAAGACTCAGTTATCTATCAGATAAAAGTTAACCCATTTCAGCCTTAAGTAAAATAACCTGCTGGTTTACTTCACTCATTACATTAAAATGTAGCTTATCTTTTATTTTAGGTAATAGAATTTTACCGTAATCGAATTCAAATGCACCCATTCCTTTGATATAAAACCGTCCACGAAATAACGTCTTAACGTAGAGAGCAATTTTTTCAGGGTTATAGCGATTGAAGATTTTCATCTTTCAGTTAGTCTCCCATGCTCGTTGTTGAGTTTAATAAGTCATAAAGACTTATCTTTATATATCAAATTTAAAGACCTAATTATAAGTACTAGGTTCAACTTATTTAAATTTCTTATCTATTTTTACATTTATTGACAGTAAAGAATGTAAATCAAGATAACGTAAGCAATATCTCACCCTCTCAATGTTAAATAAATGTATCAATAATGAGGTATTATTCTTCACTAGCTTCTATGCTTAAATAGAACCTAACGTGACCTCAATAATAGGACAATAGCTATGCACAAACTCACCTTAGCGACACTTTTACTTAGCACTTCAACGTGGGTATTGGCCCATAACATCACTGAAAATACGGTTCTCCCAGCGGTCACCATCAATGACAAAGGTGAGCTACTTTATGACACAGCCAAAGATAAGTTTAGCTACCAAAATTGGAACAGTGGTCTGCTGAGTGGGAAAGTACGTACTGTTCAGCATATAGCAGGACGGAGTAAAGCAAAGGAGATGAATGCGCCATTTATTGAAGCAGTTAAATTAGCCAAATTCCCGCAAGCGAGTTATCAAACAACAACCATTATTAATACAGATGATGCAGTATTTGGTACAGGTCCCTTTGTACGTGGCAGTGTCGAAGACAGTAAAAAAGAGTTTCCTTGGTCACAATTTATTGTTGATGCCGATGGCGTAGCATTAAAAGGCTGGGGGTTAGAAAAAGAGAGTTCAGCGATTGTTGTACTTGATAAACAAGGCAAAGTCCGTTTTGTCAAAGAAGGTGTGTTAAGTGGCTCGGAAATCACAACAGCCATCAATCTTATCAATGATCTCATTAAAGAATAATCTCTATATCAAAGCCCTTATTAAATAAAGGGCTCTGATCCTATAATATGATACTAAAATATAGAGACTCTAAATCCTGGATTTATCAATGATGCTTTAGGAGAATAATCTAGAGTTACCCCTTTCCAATCGGTAACATGCGCACCTGCTGCAATAGCGATAGCATGACCAGCTGCGGTATCCCATGTATGTGTAGGTCCAAAGCGGGGATAAAGCTGCGCTTTACCTTCCGCAACAAGACAAAATTTTAGAGATGAGCCGACGGCGACCGTTTGATGTTCACCTAATTGTGATAAATACTCTTTTAATTCATCATCTTGATGAGATCGACTAATTACAATCACAGGAGGGTCTGCTCGGCTTGCATGGATAGGTAATCGCTGACCACACTCCTCTTTCCACGCTTTTTTATTGGCAGCCGCATATAACACATTTTGCACTGGTGCATAAACTACACCTAAAACAGGAATGCCCTTTTCGATTAAGGCGATATTCACCGTAAACTCACCATTTTTACTGATAAATTCTTTTGTACCATCTAGTGGATCAATTAGCCAATACCGATCCCAATGACGGCGAACTTCCCATTCAGGTGGATCTTCTTCAGATAATTGTGGGATGTCAGGAGCAATAGAAGCAAGTCCTTGTTTGATAATTTGATGAGCTGCTAAATCTGCTTCCGTCACAGGTGAATGATCACTTTTCTCCTGCACTTGAATCGGCTCGGATTGCTGATAAATCTGCATTATCGCCATACCGGCTTGGCGAGCTAATTTGCTGACTTGTTCTAACATAATGCACCTCTCTTATTTCTATAAGCATGATCACTTCTCTTATAAAAATCAATTACCCTACTATCTCTTTATTTTAGTATAGAGACAACAATAGCCGGCAAAACCGGCTATTTTTTACTCTGATTTGCCGCAGAATAAGAAATTATAAAATTTCTAATAATTCTACTTCAAATACTAATGTTGCGAATGGAGGAATAGCCGCACCTGCTCCACGTTCACCATAGGCTAATTGATAAGGGATATATAATTCCCACTTAGAGCCTACTGGCATTAATGTTAATGCTTCAATCCAACCTGCGATAACACCATTTACAGGGAATTCCGCTGGCTGACCGCGTTGAACAGAACTGTCAAATACAGTGCCGTCAATTAAACGACCCGTGTAATGAACACGAACATGATCAGTACGTGCAGGGATCGCACCTTCACCCGCTGTCAGTACTTTATACTGTAAACCTGACTCTGTAACTTGAACGCCTTCATTTTTCACATTCTCTTCTAAGAAAATTTTACCCGCATCAGCCAGCTCAGCTTGGCGTTCTTGACGAACAGCTTCAGCACGCTCATGCATAGTACGTAAGGCATTGTGTAATGTTTCAACAGGTACAGAAGGCGCATTACCTTCTAATGCATCGGTCAAGCCAGCTAACAGTGCTGCGGGCTCTAATCCTTGAAGACCTGATTCTGTCAGTTGTTGACCGACTTGCAGACCAATACCGTAACTTGCCTGTGATTCGATAGAATCAAATGATGGTTTTGACATGAAAAATACCTGTTTTTTATGAAAGTTGATCCCAAGAATAACAGTGGTAAGGTACAGCGTAAACCTTCTGTCTTGAGTAATGGGGTTATTCATTAAAAATAGAAGCAATTGACGCTATTTATCCTGTTTTTAGCACTTTTTTAGTGTGATTTGTCATACTTATTTTCACAACTCCGCAACACAGGCATATAATTATCAGTAGGCATAAAACAGCCTAGCCCTGTTAATTCAGCGCTAAATATCAATATACAGATATGTTCAGAGAGGTATTAAGTGAAGATAACGACAAATCCCTATTTCCGCGAACAAGGCTATATTGATGGTCTTTGGTGTAATGCTAAAAATAACGACACGATTGATGTCATTGATCCCGCAACTGGCACACAACTAGGTACAGTTCCTAATATGGGAACACAAGAAGCCATAATGGCGGTTGATGCCGCACAAAAAGCCTTACCGCAATGGCGTGCATTCACAGCACATCAGCGCGGAGCATTATTGCAAAATTGGTTTAGATTAATCACTGAAAATAAAAGAAAACTTGCTGAATTAATGACATTTGAGCAAGGTAAACCCGTTGCTGAAGCTGAAGGTGAAATTACTTATGCAGCCTCTTTTATTGAGTGGTTTGCCGAGCAAGGTAAGAGAACTAACGGTGAAATTATTCCCTCACCTTCTGCTGATAAACGCTTGATGGTGATCAAACAAGGTATTGGTGTCTGTGCTGCTATCACACCTTGGAACTTCCCGGCAGCTATGATCACCCGTAAAGCCGCACCTGCATTAGCGGCGGGTTGTACTATGGTGATTAAACCTGCCAATGAAACACCTTATACCGCATTGGCCTTAGCTGAATTAGCGACTCAAGCCGGTATTCCAGCTGGTGTTATTAATATTGTGACAGGTGATGCCATTAAAATTGGCGAAGTCTTTACCTCCGATAACCGTGTTCGCAAATTAAGTTTTACAGGCTCTACAGGTGTTGGACGTTTATTAATGCGCCAGTGCTCAGATAGCGTAAAAAAAGTCTCTTTAGAATTAGGCGGTAACGCACCATTTATCGTGTTTAATGATGCTGATATTAATAAAGCAGTTGAAGGTGCTATGGGAGCAAAATTCCGTAATGCAGGACAAACCTGTGTTTGCGCTAACCGTTTCTATATTCATAAGGATGTTTATCAACAATTTAGTGAACGCTTTGTTGCTGCTGTTAAAAAGCTCAAAGTAGGAAATGGTTTTGAAGAAGGTGTTACTATTGGGCCTCTCATTAACCGTAAAGCTGTTGAGAAATCACAATCATTGCTTGCTGACACACTAAAACGCGGTGCAACACTGCTTTGTGGTGGAGACGGTGATAAAGCTGGTGAAAACTTCTTCCAACCTACCGTTGTCGGCAATGTTCCTGCTGATAGCCATATCCTTGAAGAAGAGATCTTTGGCCCTGTAGCACCTTTAGTTATTTTTGAAAATGAAGATGAAGTGGTGCATTTAGCTAATAATACCATTTATGGCTTAGCGGCTTATTTTTATAGTGAAAATCCACAACGTATTTGGCGTGTTGCTGAAAATTTAGAATACGGCATGGTGGGCATTAATACGGGTTTAATTTCTAATGAAGTTGCACCATTTGGAGGAATTAAACAATCAGGTTTAGGTCGTGAAGGCTCTGAACACGGTATTGAAGATTATATGGAGATGAAGTATCTCTGCCAGGGATTATAAATAATCGTTAACTCAACTTATAAAAGTAAGTCAGCATGGATGCTACTGCTTTTTCCTTTACTATTTTCTCTTATTATCGAAAAATATTAAAAATTATATTTATATATCTTCAGTTTATTTATTAATTATATAAAAAAAATAAAAATAACTTCTTGTATAGCGAAGGATACTATCCACTTAAAGTAAATAATAAAAATAGAATATTACATAATAAAAAATAAAATCACCCTTGTTGTTAAGCTAACTTTCAATTAATTAATCTAACAGTGGATATTTTTAATTGCATAAAATCATAAATTTTATTAATCTAATTTAAATTTATAAAAAAAGGATCTTTTTATATGGGCTATATATACGATACCACTGTTATTGATTGGGACAGAGAAGAACAATACAACAATAAGAAAAGAATTGAGCGGATCCTTAATGATACGGAAGATGATGAAAATGTTGCGGCACTTATCACCATTGAAGAAGCTGATGATGTTCTAAAAAACTTATCTACTCCAACACCTTACAAATCATCGAAAGACACTTTATTTAGTATTGGTGATATCGCTTCATCATATTCTGGAAATATCTATGATATCATATAGAGTCGAAAGGATTATTAATGAATTTAGAAATATTTATATAAGAATTTCAAGTCATGCGGGCGTTAGAGCTTATTTAAATGCGACTCGATATCTAGCAAATAATCCTCGTATTATATATATGGGAGTAGGAACTCAAGGAATGAATTCCGTTTCAGCTGGAGGAGTACGTTTTGCAATTGTATTTTCAGCAACTTATAGAATTGTAGAGCTCATATTTAGAGATGAATATGAGCTCACTAGTTTTTTCATAAATATAACTATGGATATGGCAAAATTGGCTATTGCAACACAAGTAATTACAACTATAGTCGGTGTTATAACAACATTAGGGATAATTTCAGGAGGAAGTGTCATTGTTGTATCTGTAGGAATATTTTTACTGAGTCTTGCAATTTCATATTTTCTCTATAAGTTAGATGATGAATTTAAGATCAGTGAAACCATTATTAAAAATCTAAAATCTTATCGGGAAAAGAAACCTGAAACGCCTTATCACCCTGATCAATTTTTCACACAATGGGGGAGACTTAGCCGTGGATAAAATAAGCCCACTGAAATTATTTTTAACTTCTTTATTTATTTTTTTATTATCTATTTTTTGTTTTTATTTTTCAATATCATATTACATTGAATATTTTTCAATGAAAGAGCGTATATTATTCTCTTTCCAGACTGCATTATTATGTTTTGGCTCACCCTTACTAATATATTTTTCTTATTTAATTTTTATTTGTGCATATAAGAAAAAAATAAAAAAAATGAATAATAAAATCGCCGGTTATCTTGCTATTATTGCAATAGCTGGAATTGTTTTTAGTTTCTTTTTTTCATTTTATGTCAGATATGATTTAGTCTCTAAGGGATATTATATTTGCTATAAACAATCAATCTTTGCACCAAGCGAATATGTTATATTAAAAGATATGTGTAAATAGCATATATATTTTATATGATGTGATAAAGCCTATGTAATCATACCACTGTTAATACTATAACTTGATGTATTACCAATCAAATAACTTTCACATGAATTATTTTATTGTTCTTTTGATATCACATAATTAATTAAAAAAATCTAGCATTCCTTTGCTAAAGATTTTTTTATTATTTTATTTTCTATTTATTTTACTTAAATCAGTGATAAAGCATTTCATGAACAATATCATCTGCTTTCATGGAATAAGGGTAATACGTTGGCCAGTTACTTAGTTCTTTAAGTAATTCATCTTGCGATATATTGCCCATATATAAATGGAAGTGCCCTGCTTTCTCTGGCGCAATAATATGGTCGCTAAATTGAATAAATTTAGGTGCTTGGCTTTTAGCATCATCGCAACGGAAAAGATAACGTACGCCTTTTTTACCAGACTCATAATGTAGAATACGATAACCATCATAATGATATTCACAGCTATCGACGTTCTCGCCTCTATGGAACTCAATAATATTGTTTTCAATGCCAACCATATCCACATCAGTTTTATAGCCTTGTGCATAATAGGCTCGGTACTCTTCAACCGTTTTATCTTTTTTCGTTTCTGCTTTCTTTTGTAAAACCTCATCTAGCTCGCCACTAACCAGATAAGGCTCTACAGATTGCCATACGCCATCCCAATCACTAAGCTGGCGATTGAGAACGTCCTTGTCCTCAAAAATACCATTAGCAGCATCTCGTTGTGCTTGTGTTTGTACTTTTTCATGATGATGCCCATGAGCCAAAACAGACATCGCACTACTCAACAAACCCATAATCAAAAAACAAGAAAATATCGGTCTTTGCATGATCTTACCCCTGAACTGCTTTAAAACGTGGATTTGACTTACAAATTACATAAAGACGACCACGGCGACGCACAACCTTACAATCAGGATGGCGCTGTTTTGCACTTTTTAATGAGCTTAATACCTGCATTTTTCTTTCCTTCTTACTTAACAAAACGGCCAAAACGTTTATTAAAGCGCGCCACATTACCTTCTTGAGAATGTGTTTTTTGCTTACCGGTATAAAATGGATGAGATTGAGAAGAGACATCTAACGTGACATAAGGGTAAATTGCCCCTTCATACTCTATCGTTTTTTCCGTCTTAATGGTTGAACCAACTTTAAAGTAAGCATCTGCACTAGTGTCATGAAAAATGACAATTCGATATTGTGGATGAATACCTGGTTTCATATAAAACTCCAATCATACTTGTAATGTTATAATATAACAATATTGAATTACAGTAATGTAGCGCTTTTTAATTTCCTTGACCAGTTTTTTTTAATCTGTTTTCAATCTTAGAAAAAAGGAGGCTGTTTTAGGCGTGACTTTTTAAGTGATATAAGTGGATTTTCTGACCTTTTTTTATCCAGTTTATCTATTTTCCGCTAAAGTTATACTAAGACGGCAAAACAAATAGGACATATTATGACTCATTGGCGCGATAAGCTTTTCAGTAAGTCACCTCTGTCTATTGATCTTAATATAGACTTTCCTAATGTTTTTCCTACTTCTACTCCTTCGCTTTTTTCACTGTTAATTCCTTATGAAATAGGCGATGAGCCTTTACCTGATGAATTAAATCTATTGTCAGAAAACCACTTAAAAGAAAAATCAAATAATGAATCTATTCCTTTCAGTTGGTCAGCAGGCGCTCGCGAAGGTATTATTCTGCATCAACGGATAGGTCGCGCGATCGAACAGCAACCTTCACAGCAATCATGTGAGGAATTTATCCTATCACTCTATAACGCAATCAAAAATGTTGTGCTTTTACCCGATAAAGATCATATCACTTCTTTTTATGCAATAGTCTGTCAGGATAAACTCGCCCCAATAACTTATCTTTCCCAGTTGATCGACCAAATAGAACAAGATGAAGCATTGTTTAAAAATAAGATCTATTTTCAGTTGATCTTATGGATCTTAAAACTGAGCCCTGATAAGAATCCCGTTAAAATCGCTTTAGGGTTGTTAAGATCATTTCGTGATAATACTTCTCAACGTTTACTTTTATTGTTCGCCCTCCACCCTGAATTTACACTTTATGCGATTCGTTCGCTAAAACAGCGCCTTTCTTGTGAAGAGTTTGAGCCTTTTTTACACGCCCTCGGTCAACGAACTAAAGGCTGGGGACGAATTCAGTTTATTGAACATCTGCCATCAACGCTTTCGGTAAATAATCGTTATTGGTTACTCACTGAAGGGTATAAAAATAATGTAATGACAGAATATGTCGCCTATGACTGTGTAACGAAAGGCAAACTATTAGAGATACTCCATACGCATCCTTTAGATAACACACTGCTACTGGGTTGTAGTGATTTATTACGTGCATTGCTTAATGGTGGCCCAGCAAAAGATATTTATGATTACAGTGAGGGTGCTCAAGTTTGCAAAGCGTTTATTTCACAAGTCGATGCACTGCCACCAAAAGAGCTAAAATTACTTTATTGCGTTTGTGAAATCACTGATTTTGTACAAAATAGTGGTGAAGATTGGTTATTACTCGAAACATTAGGGTGGGATGACCATGGCCAACAGCAAATTATGTCTGTTTCACAAAATATTATTCAAAAACCAGAGTGGTCAACACTCATTATTGAAGCATTACAACATCCCTCTCGCTCAAAAAATTACCAAGCAAGTCTGGTAGCAAAGTCTCTTCGCCTTGATATTTGGGAATTACTCTTTTCACTACAAAAAGATAATCCAAATGCAGACTGGTGGTATCAATTAATGCAAACAGATGCTTCTCATAAAATAGAAAGAGTAGTCAAACTTGCAGAACAACAAATTGAATTAACACAATTAGGTAGCACAGATGATCCATTAATAACTACCTACTCTGAATATCAGCCCCATCATGCCGTTGAATATATTATGCAAGATCTTGGTGGTTTTCCCGGTATCGGCTGGTCACTCATCAAACGGCAATTACGTAGCCCGATATTACGTGATAGAAATATGGCGCTGAATGTTCTTTCAACTTGGTCTGATACATTATTGCCTCATGATCTTTATGGTGAATTAACACAAGCCTTAACCATAGAAACCGATAAAAATGCTTATCAACGTATAAAGTTATTTTTAGTTAATCATCAAGGAAATGAAGAACATTAATGGTTAGAGAAAATAGATAATTCTGAAAAGAATTCAGGGAGCAGGTTAGGATCATGGTTCGTGCTAGTATGGCTACAAGGAATAAAAAAGATGTTACAGCAATTCATAATACTGATTCACAGATCAATAATGAGGTGAATATGGGCAAATTCCCTGGCTTACATCGTCGAGCAATACTGGTTATTGCCGTAGTTTTGTTGGTCGTGTTTTTTTGGCCGACAAGTGAAAATAATGGTGAGCCACCTCAACCGTCATCATCAACACAAGATCTTCCTGTGCCAATTGCACCCTCAGTCACTAACGAAACGCCAATTTATCAGGCACCGATCCCTCAAGCTCAAGATAGCTTAGATGCCGATCAAGGAACAGAGAGCCCCAGTGAACACTCAACGGCAAACAATATAGATGAAAACGTTGATCAAACAGCGCAACCACAAAAGTCTGCTTCAACATCCACACAAAAATGGCAAACATATACCATTAAAGAAGGGCAAACCTTAGCGCAGCTCTTTAGAGATAATCAACTTCCAGTAAATGATGCTTTCTCTATGGCAAAATCAGAAGATCAACAGAAATCATTAAGCCAATTACGTTCAGGGCAGGCGATTCGATTACAGCGTAGTCCACAAGGTGATGTCAGTATGCTAGAAGTGACAAACAGCGCAGGTACCGTCATTACTTATACACGCTTAAGCGATGGAAGTTATTATCGCACGCCATAGACTATGGTAAAAAAACTTAAATTTATTCAAAAAAAACGCCAGCTAAGCTGGCGTTTTCCTTATCAACATTCACTGTTTAATCAAAGATTATTCAGCAACGATGATAACATTCAGTTCAGCGAATACGTCACTGTGAACTTGGAAGTGAACTTCGTGGTCACCAGTAGTACGCAGAACGCCATTTGGCAGGCGAACTTCGCTTTTGCACATTTCAACGCCAGCTGCAGTTACTGCATCAGCGATGTCACGAGTACCGATTGAACCAAACAGTTTACCTTCGTCACCCGCTTTAGAGCTGATAGTGACAGAACCCAGTGCATTGATTTTCGCTGCACGAGCTTCAGCTGCTGCTAAAGTTTCAGCTAATTTAGCTTCTAACTCAGCACGACGCGCTTCGAAAAACTCAATGTTTTTCTTAGTCGCAGAAACAGCTTTACCCTGTGGGATTAAATAGTTACGAGCATAGCCCGATTTTACGTTAACCTGATCACCCAGGCTACCCAGATTCGCTACTTTATCAAGCAGAATAATTTGCATTACCTTATCCTCTACAAGTCATTAATGGACTATATACCTATTACTGATGACGATCAGTATAAGGTAATAAAGACAGGTAGCGTGCGCGCTTGATAGCACGAGCCAGCTGACGCTGGTATTTTGCACGAGTACCGGTGATACGACTTGGTACAATTTTACCACTTTCAGTGATATAGTTTTTCAGCGTAGCGATATCTTTATAATCGATCTCTTGTACGCCTTCTGCTGTGAAACGGCAGAACTTACGACGACGGAAATAACGTGCCATATGGCTAGTCTCCAGAATCTATCAATTCAATCTGCTCGGCATGAAGCACCAATTTAAACAGTCCATTTCGCGCCTGATGGCTACTAATGAATCCTGAAACGGTGATTTGGCTGCCGACCGTTATACTGTGAGTAACTGCTTGTAACGCTTTCCCGCTAGCAATAATGGGCATTCGACACCATGATTGTCTCTTTAATCCCGCCTCTTCTTGCATTGAACGATGTTCAATAACAAATTGACAGTGCGGGATCCCTGCGGGGCTAACTTTTCGTATTAATGCTTTGCACACTGTGCCAGTTAGCACCAAATGATTATTAGCCGTCACAGCACTAATTACTCTGCAGAATCCTCTGCTACATCATCAACTTCATCTTCATCATCAAGGTCATCAGCGATATCACGACGGCGTTCGTCTTTTGCTTTAACCATTGGAGAAGCTTCAGTTACTGCGTGTTTAGTACGCATGATCATGTTGCGGAGAACGGCATCGTTGAAACGGAAAGTAGTTTCCAGTTCATCAATCACTTCCTGCGGAGCTTCAACGTTCATCAGAACATAGTGTGCTTTGTGCAGTTTGTTGATTGGATAAGCTAATTGACGACGACCCCAGTCTTCTAGACGGTGGATCTGACCATTTGCATTAGTGATAGCGGTTTTATAACGCTCGATCATGCCCGGAACTTGTTCGCTCTGGTCAGGATGAACCATAAAAACGATTTCGTAATGACGCATTTGATATTGCTCCTTACGGATTTATCAGCCTCCTGTCAGGGTCAGTCACCACCCATGGAGGCAAGGAACTTGTTTAAGTTGTGACTGAAAAAATTGACGCGTAACTATACCCCCGCGGTCAATAAAACTCAAGGGAGTATAGACAATAAAATAAATTAAGCAGTTATTTCACAGAAATACGCTGACGCATTGCTTCAAATAAGCACACACCCGTTGCGACAGAAACGTTGAGCGAGGACACCGTTCCAGCCATTGGAATACTAATCAACTCATCACAATGTTCACGTGTTAAACGGCGCATGCCTTCACCTTCTGCGCCCATCACCAGAGCCATAGGGCCTGTGAGTTTGCTTTGATATAAGGTGTGATCTGCTTCCCCTGCTGTGCCAACAATCCAAATGTTCTCTTCTTGCAGAAAACGCAATGTACGGGCTAGGTTAGTCACTTTAATTAAAGGAACACTTTCTGCCGCACCACAAGCCACTTTTTTAGCCGTTGCATTTAACTGTGCTGAGCGATCTTTCGGAACGATAACAGCATGCACACCAGCCGCATCTGCGCTACGTAAACAAGCACCTAAATTATGGGGATCAGTAACACCATCTAGCACTAATAAGAAAGGTGTACCAACTGTAGCTAATAAGTCTGGTAAATCTTGTTCTTGATACTGACGACCTGGTTTTACTTTAGCAATAATTCCTTGGTGAACAGCCCCCTCTGTTTGGCTATCTAACCACTGACGATTAGCGACTTGAACTAAAACCCCTTGGGCTTCCAATTCATGAATAACGGGGGTTAAACGGCGATCTTCACGCCCTTTTAATACATAAACTTCTTTGAATCGTGCAGGATCACGCTCAAGCAATGCTTTTACTGCGTGAATACCATAAATAATTTCTTCGCTCATAGCGGTGCTTACTCATTAAAAAATAAAAGGCACAAAACAGATAAAAGGCGGAGTTTCCGCCTTTTAACAAGAACCAGAAAAACAAATCTTATGCTTTATCGCGTTTGGCTGCGCGCTTAGCTTTAAGTTTTGCCTCTATCTTTTTGGTTTGTGATGATGCTTTCTTACGTTTGCTACTCGCTTTATCTTTCGCAACTTGGTCTTTTACAGCTTTGTCTTTGCTCGCATGACTTCGAGCTGATTTGCCTTTTTTAAAGGCGCTATCAGGCTCAAAGTTTTTATCTTTACTTGCATCACGACGTCGAGACTTGCTAGAACTTGCGTTTTTCTTGTCTTTTTCGCCTTTTAACCCACGAACTCGTGCTGTTTTACCTGGGTTACGTGCGGTGCGTGTTGTTGAAATTAAGGAGAAGTCGATAGTACGTTCATCCATGCTTACAGCTTCAACTTTAACTTCAACTTCATCACCAAGACGATAGACTTGTCCTGAAGACTCACCAATCAAGCGTTGCCCTACATTATCATACTGATAATAATCATTATTTAATGTAGAAACATGCACTAAACCATCGATAAACAGGTCATTTAAACGAACAAAGAAACCAAAGCCCGTTACGCTGGTGATAATACCCGTAAATTGTTGACCTATTTGATCCAGCATAAAATCACATTTCAGCCAATCAGCCACATCTCGTGTGGCCTCATCAGCACGGCGTTCTGTTAAAGAACAGTGCTCACCTAATTGCAACATGGTGTCCATATCGCTATGGTAACCCCCTGTTGGCGTCCAACGCTGTGATCCATGACCTTCTTGTTTTGCAATTTGATATTTAATTGCTCGGTGCAAAGCTAAATCAGGATAACGACGAATTGGTGAGGTAAAATGTGCATAAGATTTTAGCGCTAAGCCGAAGTGCCCGCGATTTTCAGGATCGTAAATCGCCTGTTTCATAGAGCGTAAGATCATCGTTTGTAGCATTTCACGGTCAGGTCTGTCTTCAACCTCTTTCATGACACGCGCATAATCTGCAGGCTCTGGTGTTAATCCACCCGGCAATGTTAAACCTAATTCATTAAAGACTGAACGTAGATTCAATACGCTCTCTTCTTTTGGTTTATCATGAATACGGTATAACGCAGGTTCTTCGTTTTTCTCAACAAATCGAGCAGCCGCGATATTCGCTAAGATCATGCACTCTTCAATTAATTTATGTGCATCATTACGAATAACAGGCTCAATACGCTCAATACGGCGCTCTGCATTAAAGATAAATTTCGCTTCTTCTGATTCAAATCCAATCGCACCACGCTGTTGACGTGCCTTATCAAGCGCTTGATATAATTCATAAAGATGCTCAATATCTTGAACAATAGGCTTATAGTGTTCACGTAGCTCTTCATCACCTTGAATAATTTTCCATACTTTGGTGTATGTCATTCGTGCATGAGAGCTCATCACTGCTTCATAGAATCTATAAGAAGACAGACGACCTTGCTCAGAAACGGTCATCTCACAAACCATACATAAACGGTCAACTTGTGGGTTTAGTGAACACAGTCCATTGGACAGGACTTCTGGCAACATGGGGACAACTTGAGAAGGGAAATAAACAGAGTTTCCTCGACTACGCGCTTCTGTATCTAATGCCGTTTGTGGACGTACATAGTAACTAACATCAGCAATTGCGACCCATAAACGCCAACCACCGCCTTTTTTACGTTGGCAGTACACCGCGTCATCGAAATCTCGTGCATCTTCACCGTCAATGGTAATTAAAGGCAAGCCACGTAAATCAACACGGCCTTCTTTGGCTGATTCAGGCACTTCTTCTTTTAAATCAGCAACTTCTTTTGTGACTTTTGCTGGCCATGTATACGGAATTTCATGAGTACGTAATGCGATTTCTACTGCAATACCTGTTCCCATCGCCTCGCCTAAAATTTCGACAATACGACCTACGGCTTGAGTCCGTCGCGTTGGTCTTGTAGTGACTTCAACCACTACCACATTCCCCATACGCGCACCCATGATATCTTCTTTAGGAATAAGAATATCAAAACTTAAACGACTGTCATCCGGTACAACAAATCCCATACCAGATTCAATAAAATAGCGACCAACAATTTGGTTATTTCTTGGTTCAATAACACGTACTACGCGACCTTCACGACGACCTTTTCTATCCATCCCTAAAGGTTGGGCCAGAATAACATCGCCGTGCATGGTTTTTTTCATTTCATCTTGAGAAAGATAAAGATCATCTTTTTGACCTTCTGCGCGTAAAAAACCATAACCGTCACGGTGACCAATTACTTTGCCTTTCCATAAATCAAGACGTTCAGGTAATGCATAGCACTGGCGACGAGTAAAAACTAATTGACCATCACGCTCCATCGCTCGTAAACGACGACGTAACGCTTCTAGATCTTCTTCACTCGAAATTTTTAACGCCTGTGCTAAATCTTCACGGCTCATTGGTGCCGTGCGCTTTTTCATTTCTTCTAAAATATATTCGCGACTAGCAATTGGAGAGGCGTATTTTTCTGCTTCTCTATCCTGAAAAGGATCTTTTGACATTATGACCTCCAAGCTATCAGATTTGATGAAATAGTAGACTCAAACATCTTCTAATAACAATTTATATAAGGAGCTATTGTTTTCAACTAGCTCTGCGAGTGTGTGACGGTCTAACTCTTTCAAAAACTGCTCAATCGCCTGATTTAACACCAGTTTTAATCGACAAGCTGGGGTAATGTGACAAAACTCAGCGCTACAGTTTACTAATGAAAGTGGCTCTAAAGCACGGACAACATCACCAACAATGATGTCTGTTGCAGGCTTTCCTAAACGGATCCCTCCATTTTTACCACGAATAGCCTCAACAAAACCTAAATGGCTAAGTTGATTGATAATTTTCACCATATGGTTACGTGAGACACCATAGACTTGCGTCACTTCTGTGATACTTGTCATTTTGCCTTCTGGCAGTGAAGCCATATATATCAATGCTCGCAATCCATAATCTGTAAAACTGGTTAATTGCACAATGACCTCTGAAAAGTGGTTTTCCCTATTAAGTTCATTAAGGGATAAGTAATTATTAATGAGAATATCATTTTATTAAGCAATATTATGTTTAATTTTTGGACATTTAGCAAAGATATACTCAAAAGCGAGTTATTTCCGTCTCTCACTTGACTATTCACAAAATAATAGCGACATCACAAACAAAGAAAAAGCGATACTGTCGGTTTTCAACAGATCGCTTTTTTATTTTTAGCATTTCAACAATAATATTGTCTTATTGTTTTTACTCGTTACCAATAAAACAGAAGCAAAACCGAGTGTAAAGCTGTCTTATCTTAATGTATGTAACACGTATTTTTATCTTCAATTCACTAACGAATAGATACGAAAAAATCGCCCCTGTCATTTTCAGGGACGATTTTCACATCAAACCAATTTAATACAGATTATGCATCAAATGGATGACGGAGAATGATAGTTTCTGAGCGATCTGGGCCCGTAGAAACGATATCAACAGGAACACCTGTTAACTCTTCTACACGTTTGATGTAGTTCAGCGCAGCTTGTGGCAGTTGAGCGTGATCTTTCACACCAAAAGTGCTTTCGTTCCAACCCGGCATGGATTCATAGATAGGCTCGATCCCTTCCCAATCATCAGCTGCTAAAGGTGTTGTATCGATCACTTCACCATTGGGTAAGCGGTAACCTACGCACAGTTTCACTTCTTTTAAACCATCTAACACATCCAGTTTAGTCATGCAGAAACCAGACAGTGAGTTGATTTGAACAGCGCGACGGATGGCGATGATATCTAACCAACCAGTACGACGGCTACGACCTGTTGTAGCACCAAATTCTTGGCCTTTCTCACGTAGGAAGTCACCCACTTCATCAAATAATTCAGTTGGGAATGGACCTGCACCAACACGAGTAGAGTAAGCCTTGATGATCCCTAATACATAACCCACATAGCGAGGGCCTAAACCGGATCCCGTTGCCACACCACCTGCTGTTGTGTTTGAAGAGGTTACATACGGATAAGTACCGTGGTCGATGTCTAATAAAGTACCTTGTGCCCCTTCAAACATCACTAACTCACCGTTTTGCGTTGCTTTGTACAGTAAGTCAGAAACATCAACAACCATACCTGTCAGAATATCAGCAATTGCCATGATATCATCTAAGGTTTTTTGGTAATCAACAGGTTCAACTTTATAGTAGTTCACCAGTTGGAAGTTATGATATTCGATGATTTCTTTGAGTTTTTGTGCAAACGCTTTTTTATCAAACAGATCGCCTACACGTAAACCACGACGAGCCACTTTATCTTCGTAAGCAGGACCAATACCACGACCTGTTGTACCAATAGCTTTCTCGCCACGCGCTTTCTCACGCGCATTATCTAATGCGATATGATAAGGAAGGATTAATGGGCAAGCTTCAGACAGAAGTAAACGTGAACGAACAGGAATGCCACGTTCTTCAAGTTGAGTCATTTCCTTCATCAGCGCTTCTGGTGATAAAACGACACCGTTTGCTATGATGCTAACAACATTTTCACGGAGAATGCCTGATGGGATTAAATGAAGAACGGTTTTTTCACCGTCGATGACTAGAGTGTGACCTGCGTTATGGCCACCTTGGTAGCGAACAACATATTTAGCGCGTTCTGTCAGCAAATCGACTATCTTGCCTTTGCCTTCGTCACCCCACTGGGTGCCCAATACGACAACGTTATTACTCATTTCAAAATACACTCGGTTGCTTAAAAAAGGATTCTACCATCTCAAATCAAGAGTTACAGTAGATTTTATCTAATTATGTCATCCCCGCTTTTAAGCAATAGGTTATCTTGCCATTGTCAATATTTTTGCCCGAAAAATCTGCACCACAAACGTATTGTGACTTTTATCAACGATTTTGATCGCAAAAATAGGAAGCAGAGTGACATAAAAGTGAAAATGGCGAAGAAGACGCTTCGGAATTGCCGAAGGTTTATCTTGAAATGCAATTTTCACTTTATACTATCCCAGCTAAAACCATTTTGGAAACCATTAAGCATAAATTTTCATCTTTTTATGTACAGTTTTTTATTTCTTAAACAATTTATTAGTTTTATCTTATTGATTTCAAAAAAAATCCCCCACTTTTTAAGGTGGAGGATTTTATTATTTATCTAAACGGTTTAACGTATTTAGCTTACTCTTCAAGCGCTCTCGCTTTTGTTGGAGCTTTCATATAGCGTAAGAAATCGCTATCTGGGCTTAGCACTAAGACGTCATTACCGTCTTGGTTAAAGCTCTTCTCATAAGCACGTAAGCTACGAATAAAGGCATAGAAGTCAGGATCTTGACTGAACGCATCAGCAAACAGTTTTGTTGCTTGAGCATCACCTTCACCGCGAAGGCGTAACGATTCACGCTCAGACTCAGCTAACGTTTCTGTAACGGTCTTATCAGCCGCTGCGCGAATTTTCACTGCTTGCTCTTGACCTTGTGAGCGGTGGCGACGAGCGACAGCTTCACGTTCTGCACGCATACGTTGGTAAATCGCCTCAGAAACTTCCATAGGCAGGTTGATTTGCTTAATTCGAACATCAATGACTTCAATACCTAATGCCGCCATACTGTTCATATTGATAGCAGGAGCTTGACCTTTAGTTTCTTCAGCCACTTTCTTCGCAGCAATGGCAATCGCATCATCAGCAGCACTTGTGTCGCGAGAAGGTGTACCTTCATTCAGTGCATTACGAACATCAATAGTTAAACGACCTCGAGAATCCGTAATAATTTGGTTTACGCTCATACGACCAATCTCAGAACGTAAACGGTCACTGAATTTACGACGCAGTAAAGTTTCAGCTTGTGTTGTATTACCACCCCCCGTTGCCAGATAGTAAGTACTGAAATCACTGATACGCCATTTTAGATAAGAATCGACTAATAAGTCTTTATTCTCACCTGATAAGAAGCGGTCTTGCTGGATATTCATAGTTTGAATACGCGCATCCAGTTTTTTCACATTCTCAATGAATGGGATTTTAAAATGAAGACCTGGCTCATAAACAACAGGTTTATTTTCAGCATCACGTACAACTTTGGCAAAGCGTAAGATGATACCACGCTCATATTGTTGGACGACAAACACAGAGGAGTACAACAACGCTAAAATAATAACTGCAACAACAGCGATAACTTTACGCATGATTATTGTCCCCCTTGATTATTGCCATAAGGCTGACCATAACCGCCATTATTACTACCATATCCACCATTACCATAAGTCGTTGTTGCAGGTTTTTGTGTTGGTGCTGGATTTACAGTTGGAGCAGGTGCAGGCATACGAGTTGGCGCCTCATGGGTATTTGATACTCCCGATTGAGATGGCTGACGTAACATTTGCTCTAAGGGCAACACTAACATGCTGTTACCTTTATCATTAGCAATGACCTTACGTGTTTTCGATAGCACTTTTTCCATTGTTTCAATGTACAGACGCTCGCGAGTAATATCGGGAGCTGCACGATATTCAGGTAAGATTTTAGCGAAACTCGCCACCTCACCTTCAGCTCTCATCACCACACTGGTTTTATATGCTGTTGCTTCTTCAATCATACGTTGAGCGTTACCTTTAGCGAGCGGTAACACTTCGTTTTTATAAGCTTCAGCTTGACGAATTGTTTTTTGTTCTTCTTCACGAGCGGCAATTACGTCATCAAATGCCGCTTTTACAGCTTCTGGTGGGCGAGCAACTTGGAAGTTGACGTCCACAATCGAGATACCCATGTTATAAGGGCGGATAGTCTCTTCTAATTCTTGACGCGTCTGGTCACGAATTTCTGAACGGTTTGAAGTCAGAATTTTTTCCATTTCTGAACGACCAATCACTCCACGTACAGCACTGTCAGTTGCTTGACCTAAGCTGTTAATAGGTGTAGTGAGGTTAAACAGAAATGTTTCTGGATCAGAGACAACGTACTGCACGTTTATCTCAACTTGAACCATATTTTCATCTGACGTTAACATCATGCCACCCGTCGTTAAATCACGGATAGTTTTCACGTTAACAGGCTGAACTTCATCAACAAAAGTCGGCTTCCAGTTCAGGCCAGGTTCAACGATTTGGTAAAATTTACCAAAACGAGTTACTACACCCTGTTCTGCTTCTTTAATGGTATAAAAACCACTTGCAGCCCAAACTACGACAACCGCACCTAATGCAAGAGAAATCAGAAGATTTCCAGCATTACCACGAGGTCCGCCATTTTGCCCAGAAGAGGAGTTCCCACCTTTTTTACCGCCGAAACCACCGAGTTTTTCACTCAGTTTACGGAACATATCATCGAGATCTGATGCTCCACGATTCCGACCTCCTTGATTGCCGTTGGAGTTACCGTTACCATCGCCATTATTATTGCCGCTGTTTCGGTTACCCCACGGGTCGCGGTCTTGTCCGTTGTTACCGGGCTGATTCCACGCCATGTTCTAGCTCCATTATTATGATTAGATTTATCAGGCTTAAGAGCCGATTTCGTCGCCAGCTCTCAGTTAATGTTCTTTTTTATGGCCGAATATCAGACCACGTAATCCAATAAATTGGGTTCCTGCTTGCAAAGGCGATGCCAGTCTACCATAGGCATACGTATGATTAGCCCAACTTTACCGTCTTTTTCAATCCATTCGCGTTCTATGGACTGTAATTGATAAAAACGACTACGCAAGCGCCCTGTCTCTTCTGGCGGTAAACGTAATTCAAAGTGTGCGATCTCACCTGAAAGACGTTCTGTCAACGCCTGATATAACAGAGGAATACCTTCGCCTGTTTGTGCTGAAACCCAAACCCTAACGGGTAAGTTTTCTTCATTTCGATCAATTCTTGGGGTGAAGTTTTCAAGAAGATCAATTTTGTTCATGACATGCAGTGTCGGTATTTCTTGAGCATCTATCTCTTCTAATACACGCTCAACTGCATGAATATTATCCTCAAAACGACTATCAGCTGCATCAATAACATGAAGAAGTAAAGTAGCTTCTCGTGTTTCTTGTAAAGTAGCTTTAAAAGCAGCAACAAGATCATGAGGTAAATGTCGAATAAAACCAACAGTATCCGCTAATACAACCGTACCCACATCATCGACTTGAATACGTCTTAGTGTCGGATCCAATGTTGCAAAGAGCTGATCTGCCGCATACACATCTGAACAGGTAATATGATTAAATAAACTCGATTTCCCTGCATTCGTGTAGCCAACAAGGGATAATGTTGGAATATCAGCTTTACTTCGCGCTTGTCGTCCTTGTTCACGCTGACGCTCAACCCTACCCAATCGCATTAGAATTTGACTAATTTTACCTCGGAGTAAGCGACGGTCTGTTTCTAGCTGAGTTTCACCTGGTCCTCGTAACCCAATCCCCCCTTTTTGTCTTTCAAGGTGAGTCCACCCTCTGACTAAACGAGTTGATAAGTGACGTAACTGGGCGAGTTCTACCTGTAGTTTTCCTTCATGGGTTCTTGCTCTTTGTGCAAAAATATCCAGGATAACTCCCGTACGATCAACCACACGGCATTCACAAAGTCTTTCCAGATTTCGTTCTTGTGCAGGTGTCAGTGCATGATTAAATAAAACAACATCTGCACCACTTGCTTTTACAGCTTCGGCAATTTCTTCTGCCTTACCTTCACCCACATAATATTTAGGATGAGGCGCTTTACGATTTCCTGTAATAATTTGAACTGGCTTAACACCCGCAGATGTCACCAAAGATTCAAATTCTTGCAAATCATCAATGTCCTTTTCTTGAGAAAAGAATACGTGCACTAAAACGGCTAATTCGCCACCTTCATAACGATCAAACAAAGGCGAAACCTCTTGGACTTTATAAAAACAGGAAAAAACATAGGTAAAGTCTCCCTACCTATGTTTTTCTTATATCAAGAATAATATTAGATAATTATTCCGCAACATCATCCTGCTGAGTAGCACTACCAGTGTAATTTGTGCCTGCTTGGTTAGTACCTGTATTACTATGATGAGAAACAGGACGCGAAGGCACCACGGTAGAGATAGCATGTTTGTATACCATCTGACTTACTGTGTTTTTCAGCAAAATAACAAATTGGTCAAAAGATTCGATCTGACCCTGCAATTTAATACCGTTTACCAAATAGATAGAAACGGGAACCCTTTCACGACGTAATGCGTTCAGGAAAGGATCTTGCAAAGATTGCCCCTTAGCCATTCTATGTTTTCCTTATTTTGTTGTTTTATATTAGAACCCAATTGGTTCGAAAAATGAACTACTCAAAAATTGCGCTTTGGCAACTATCAATTTTACACAAACCTACCATCTATGCACTAACTACCTGCAAAACAATGTCAAGAGATTGTTTCTGATCTTCACTATCAAGCCAGTGAATATTATTCCAGCCTCTTAACCAGGTGATTTGTCGCTTTGCTAATTGCCGGGTAGCACAGATCCCTCGATAAACCATCTCATCATAATCTATTTCACCAGATAAATATGACCACATCTGGCGATAGCCGACACAACGTACAGAAGGTAGATCTTCATGCAGATCGCCCCGTTCATATAATGATCTTACTTCATCTTCAAATCCACACGTTAACATCTGTTTAAAACGTGCTTCAATGCGTTGGTGAAGAACATTTCTATCTTTCGGAGCAATCGCAAATTGATAAACATCATAAGGTAAAGATTCACCTGATATTTTAGTCAACTCTGTCATTGTCTTACCTGAAATCAGGTAAACTTCTAATGCACGCGAAAGCCGTTGAGGGTCATTAGGATGTATCCGTTGTGCTGCTACGGGATCCACTAATGATAACTCTTTATGTATTGCTTCCCATCCTTGCTCCGTTGCTTTTTTCTCTATTTCAGCACGAACATCTGGATTAGCGCTGGGTAAAGGCGATAGGCCTTCAAGTAACGCTTTAAAATATAGCATAGTCCCACCCACTAATAGTGGAATTCGCCCAGCGGCCGTAATTTCTTCCATTGCATTTAATGCATCTCGGCGAAAATCTGCTGCTGAGTAGGGTAATGCCGGGTCTAGAATATCAATTAATCGATGTGGCGCCAGCGATTGCTCTGCCACATCTGGCTTTGCTGTGCCAATATCCATACCACGATAGATAAGAGCTGAATCCACGCTAATAATATCTACAGGCAGTTTTTGTCTTAGTGCAATTGCTAATGCTGTTTTACCTGATGCTGTAGGTCCCATTAGAAAAATTGCTTTAGGTTTTATTTGCGTGTTTACTTCGCTCATTATTTAGTGCCGCTACCACCGGTTGTAATTCGATTAATTGTAATAAGTTTTTTGCTGGCTGTCTGACATATTGAGGACAAAGCCTTTCAATATCAGCCAATAATCCTACTGCTTGAGCTTGCGACCATTGCGTCTGCTCTGCACCTATTTGTTTTGCAAACCATTGTCCGAGTTGTTGCTCGGTACAAGATTGTTCAACTGACAAATAGCCTAATAATGCTGTCAGTAACACAGGTAAATTTTGCTGGCGCAAAGGCAACGACACTGCATGTATTGTTGCTTTACCGTGAGAAATTTCGATAACGATCCCGAAATGACTGATTAGCGATTGAAACTGATTGAATATTCTTATTTCTTCTTTGCTCAATGCTAATTTTAACGGCACTAACAAAGGTTGAGGTTTCAATGTTTCATCTTTAGGCAGTAATTGCGCACATTTTAGCAGAAAATCAGCTTCTTCCAATGATAATAGCCCAAGACCTTGTGAAGACTCTATTAACGCATATTTCTGCTGATAAATTGCCAATACTCGCCCAAAAGTATAATCAGTTTGCCCCTCTTTCGTATTGACAGAATAAGGCATCACCGACATCACATCTTTTTCAATAAGATTAGTTGTATGAACGATTTCACCTAAATTCAATGGGGCGCGTTCAGGAAATAACGGTATTTTCTCTTTATTCTTTGATAAGGATGCACTTTCTTGCATCATTTTTTGATAAAGAGCGCCTTGTGTGCGTTGATAACTTTCACCAAACTGACGACGCTCTCCAACTTGAGAGGTCTGTTTTTGATGATGATTGCTATTACACTCTCGTGCACGGTGTTGGTATGAAGATGACTTATTTGAGCTAGGTTGAACGTCGGGCGTTTGATATGGCTGAGAAAATACGTTTTCGCCTGCAACTTGACGGTTTTCAGGAAAGTTTAACGCAATTTCGTTTTCTTCTTCGTTATCTGATATCAGTGATAAAGGTTCTTGTGTCACTTGTCTTAAAACACTCAATACACCTTGATAGATAAAATCGTGCACTAGGCGGGACTCATGAAAACGAACTTCATGTTTAGCGGGATGGACGTTAACATCAACTTGGTGAGGGTTAACGCTGAGATAGAGAACATATGAAGGTTGTTGCTCTCCTTGTAAATACCCTTCGTAAGCTTGGCGAATAGCATGGTTAATCAACCTATCACGCATCATTCGCCCATTAACATAGCAATATTGAATTTCACTACTTTGCACTGGAGATAAAGGGTGTTCCACCCAACCTTTTATTGCCAAATCACCATGTTCCCACGTTAAATGCATTGATTGGTTAACAAAGTTATTACCACAAATTGCACTCAAACGCCGATTTTGCTGACTTTCATCTTTTACTGCTCGGTATTGACGAACACGTTTGCCATTATGAGTAAGATTAATAGAGACATCAAAACGTGATAACGCAATTCGGCGAACCACTTCATCAATATGTGCAAATTCTGTTTTTTCAGTGCGTAAAAATTTACGTCTTGCTGGCGTGTTATAAAATAGATCAAGCACTTCAACCGTGCTTCCTACAGGATGAGCGGCAGGTTTAATGGTAACCGCCATCTCTCGGCCTTCAGCATAAGCTTGCCACGCTTCATCTTGAGATTGGGTACGTGATGTCAGTGTTAAACGAGAAACAGAGCTGATACTGGCTAATGCTTCTCCGCGGAACCCCATACTCATTATGGCTTCGAGATCATCAAGACTCGATATCTTGCTTGTTGCATGGCGAGCAAGTGCTAACTTCAAATCATCGCGATTGATACCGCACCCATTATCACGTATACGGATAAGCTTGGCACCACCTTTATCAATATCAATATCAATTGTGGTCGCACCTGCATCTAAACTGTTTTCCAGCAACTCTTTGACGACAGAGGCTGGTCTTTCAACAACTTCCCCTGCGGCAATTTGGTTTGCAAGCTGAGGAGGTAATAAATTTATCGCCATTACCTTTATTCCATTTTACTCAATCACTTAGGCGCATTTTGTAAAGGGTGGGCCAGAAAATAATTTCTTAACCCTGCATGAATAGAAGTGGCCAGTTTCTCTTGATAAGCATCAGAAATTAGTAACTGCTCTTCAGAAGCATGACTAATAAACCCCGTTTCAACTAAAATCGAAGGGATATCCGGTGAACGTAACACGCCTAAACTCGCATGTTCTGGTGTCTTTTTATGTAGTGAACCGACTTTCCTAAGTTCAGATAATACTGCAACCGCGACGTCATAACCTACTCGCTGTGAATTACCAAACTGCAAATCAAGTACTGTTTGACTTAAATAAGGATCAGCCCCCTCGGATAACGCATCACCTGCACCACCGAGTAATTCTGATTGTTTTTCACTTTGTTCAAGCCACTTACCTAATTCACTATTTGCACGGCGATTAGAAAGTACCCACACGGAAGCCCCTCTTGCACTACGATTTGGCGCCGAATCTGCATGAATAGACACGAGCATATTTGCACTTTGCTTGCGTGCAACTTCAGAACGCCCCGCAACCGAAATAAAATAATCACCGTTACGCGTTAAAACAGGTTTAAACATAGGATCATTATGTAAACGAGCTTCTAATTTTCTTGCCACACTCAGCGTTACGTCTTTCTCACGATTACCTTTTTGACCAATCGCGCCAGGATCTTGTCCACCATGGCCAGCATCTATCGCAATAATAATTTGGCGAGAGCCCGTTTGTGGTTTTGATGGTGTAGAGCGTGGTTTTGCAATAGGGACAATTGGCGTCTCATCTGTTTTTGGCTTGGTAACTAATGGTGCCATTTCCCTATTGGAATTTGATGCGGTCACTGTTGTTGGCGGTGATAAGGCAATTACACTTACAGTTGGTTGAGCATGACTATTTTGTCGAGCACTCATCGCCTTGATAGTAAGTACTAACTTATAATTACCACTTGTATTCTTCAAGCTCTCCGTGACCATAACAGGTTGAGCGAGCTCCAGCACTATACTTTGGTATTGGTTATCTTTAGATTGCGTTGAGCGAATCTTATGAACTAATTGCTCACTCCCTAATGTTGCAGGTAAACCAGTGATTTTTGTACTCTGCTTAAAATCCATCACTAAACGATCAGGGCTTTTTAATGAATAATATCGATAACGAGGCTTCCCATCACTAAAAGAGAATGTAAGGGTTGTTACTGAACGACCATTTTCTGCTTTTACTTCTGTCACAGTGGAAGCTTGTGCCACTTGCACAAAAAACAAAGAAAAAACAACCAACAGAAAGGCAACCAAATAGCGCTGACTTTGACTCACAATGGTGATGAGGCTCGACATAATCAATATTCCTTTATGCGGACTGAATACGGGATAAAACAGTATTCCCTCTCTGTGAAAGGGCAACAAAACGCGCTTTTCGACCTTCATCTTCGTAGCTTAAATGAAGTTCTAAATCTGCGTTAGGCAAAAAACCTTCACCTTGAGATGGCCATTCAATAAGGCATAATGCATCTTGCTCAAAATAATCCCGTATTCCCATAAATTCTAACTCTTCAGCGGATGCTAAACGATAGAGATCAAAATGATAAACAGGGTTTGGCGAGAGCATATAAGGCTCAACTAATGTATATGTTGGACTTTTAACATGGCCTTTATGTCCAAGAGCTTGCAAGAACCCTCGACTAAAGGTTGTTTTTCCAGCGCCCAGATCGCCATATAAATAAATGATCAATCCACTCTGGTTAGTCGCCGTGGCAACAGTGCGCCCAAGTTCAACTGTTGCCGCTTCATCTTCTAATGTAACAACCCATTCTTTCATATTTATATAATCTATTGTTAATTTATAACAGCTTAGTAAAGTAAGATCGTTGGAAAACATCAAATACTAAGCTTTTTATATTTTCCTAAGGCAAATAGTTATCGAAATCACTATCAAATAACCATACCATAAATCTATTTATTGCGAGGATTTTTCCTATAGCCTCACTATGATACACTGCGCGCTCTTAGGACTCACCTCTTACCTATTGATTCGGTTTATTCATGTCATCACTCGATCTTAATCTTCTTGCTCAAAACATTAAATTATGGGGTTCTGAGCTAGGTTTTCAACAAACTGGGATATGTGATACTGACTTATCACTTGAAGAGCCTCGCTTACAAGCTTGGTTAGATAAGCAATATCATGGCGAAATGGCATGGATGGCTAAATATGGCATGACACGCGCAAGACCCCATGAACTGGTTCCTGGTACATTACGTGTTATTAGCGTGAGGATGAATTACCTCCCTACAGACGCCGCTTTTGCGCGGACATTAAATAACCCAGAACAAGGCTATATCAGCCGTTATGCACTTGGTCGAGATTATCACAAAGTATTAAGGCAACGTCTTAAAAAACTCGGTGAGAAAATTACACAATATTGCCAACAATATGAATATCAAGGGGTCGTCAATTTCCGCCCTTTCGTTGATTCAGCGCCTATAATGGAACGCCCTTTAGCAGTTAAAGCTGGGCTTGGTTGGGTTGGTAAACACTCACTTGTTATCAATAATCAAGCTGGCTCTTGGTTCTTTCTGGGCGAATTACTGATTGATTTACCTTTACCCACAGATAGCCCTGTCGAAGAGCAATGCGGTAAATGTGTCGCCTGCATGACAACGTGCCCGACTGGCGCGATTGTTGCTCCTTATACTATCGATGCACGGCGATGTATTTCTTATCTCACTATTGAGCTTGATGGCGCTATTCCTGAAGAATTTCGTCCATTAATGGGTAATCGTATCTATGGTTGTGATGATTGCCAGCTTATCTGCCCTTGGAATCGTTTCTCATCATTGACAGATGAAGCTGATTTTTCCCCCCGTCGAGCACTTCACACTCCTGAATTACTCGATCTTTTTCAATGGAGTGAAGATAAATTTCTGCGTATCACAGAGGGTTCACCGATCCGTCGTATTGGCTATTTACGTTGGCTTAGAAATATTAGTGTGGCGTTAGGAAATGCACCTTACCAAGATAAAATTATACTTGCTTTGCAAGAACGCTTTGGATTGAGTGATGTTTTAGATGAACATTTAAATTGGGCGATTGCACAACAGACAGCGAAGCGAAATGAAAAAGAGGTAAAAATACAAACTTCACAACAAAAACGTCTAGTAAGAGCAATAACTAAAGGTTTACCTAGAGATGCTTAAGTTTTAACAGAATAAACATATAACGAGTAATCTTTAATTTCATCTGTGAATAAAATAAAAATCCCTTGCCTATCAACATGAAAAAAAAATTCAAGCGAACTAAGACCCAAATTTAAAAAAATTAAAATAAACTTATTTATCAAATAGATATAAAATCCTATTGATTTATTAAAGAGAACAATATCCTTATCACTTAATGATAGGTACTTGTGGATAACTCTGTGCAGTAAAAAAATAAATAGCGCTCGGATGCGGTGGTTATTAGCATCTCACTGTGGATAAAGTGATTCAGGAAGATTTTAAGAATAGTAGAATATATATCAGTTTTTTTTAGAGAAAAGCCTGAAAAACACTTTTCTTTTTCTAAAATACTATTCAATACATGTTTAACAGTATAAAGGTCTAAAACCTAAAAAATGAACTTGCCTCTAGTCTCCCCTCTAAATGAGGAAAGGCGCACATTCTAGTGCTGTCAAAATAGAAAAGCAAGCAAAGATCAAAGATAGATCACAAAAAAATAGCTTGATCTTACATGCAGTAACAGTATTTTCTTTTTTGAGCAAAAATCCCCCACACTCCTTTTACGTGTATTAAGTAAAATGCCTTAATCTGCATCCTAAAACAGTGTAGTCGATATTTAAAAAAGCGAGAGAAAAAACTTAAAATTTCTTTATGAGGATTAAAAATGAGATTTGGTAAAGAAGAAGAGAAAAATTTGGAGCGGGAAACGAGACTCGAACTCGCGACCCCAACCTTGGCAAGGTTGTGCTCTACCAACTGAGCTATTCCCGCATTTGGTAAGTTTTGACAATGATGAGTGAAAGATTTGGAGCGGGAAACGAGACTCGAACTCGCGACCCCAACCTTGGCAAGGTTGTGCTCTACCAACTGAGCTATTCCCGCATCACATAATACTACTCACCATTGTTAAGAAAGATTGGAGCGGGAAACGAGACTCGAACTCGCGACCCCAACCTTGGCAAGGTTGTGCTCTACCAACTGAGCTATTCCCGCATCTTTCTTATACCTGTACAAACGAAATTCTTCATCGGTACGGGAAGCGCATTATACGAGAAAAATGCTTAACCGCAAGCCCTTATCAACAAAAAAATACGTTTTTTTGATTGCATGCCGATAAAATCATCATAATGATGCAATATCAATCATGAGTGCATATTTTTTACTCTTTAATAAAGGTCTTACGGTAATAGTCTAGCTCTGCAATAGATTCACGAATATCATCTAATGCTTGATGCGTATTCTTTTTCTCAAAACCGTCTAAAATTTCAGGCTTCCAACGACGCGCTAACTCTTTTAATGTACTGACATCAAGATAACGGTAGTGAAAATATTGCTCTAGCTCCGGCATATAACGGTACAGAAAACGTCGGTCTTGGCCCACACTATTACCACAAATAGGTGACACCCCTTTTGGGACCCATTTTTCTAGGAATTCAATTGTCGCTTTTTGTGCTGAATTATCATCATATTGACTGGCTCTCACTCGCTCAATCAAACCACTGCCTGTATGAGTGCGAGTATTCCATTCATCCATTAAACTCAGTTGTTCATCAGATTGGTGTACAGCAATTACGGGACCTTCGGCTAAAATATTAAGTTGAGGATCTGTCACAATGGTGGCAATTTCGATGATACGGTCACATTCAGGATCAAGACCGGTCATTTCCAGATCTATCCAGATCAGATTGTTCTCGCTTTTTGACATAATATATCCTAGCTGTTTCTAAGTGTGAGACATGATATTTTAGCGTTTATCATAGCGCGTTTACTCAATAAGCACGACAGAAGAACATCTAACCGAATAAATACAAGTGAGGATCGGTGACAAAACGTAAATTATCTAAAGGCCAGCAACGCCGAGTACAAGAAAATCATAAAAAGCGTTTGCAGAGCAAAGAGAAAAAAAATCACGTTGAATTAGACGATACGCAATTAGGCGAAGCGTCCGAAGGTTTAGTGATCAGCCGTTTTGGTCAACATGCTGACATCGAAGCGACTGACGGCACGATTACTCGATGCAATATCCGGCGCACAATTTCATCACTGGTAACAGGTGATAAAGTTGTTTGGCGTCCTGCGCTACAAACACAAGAAAATGTCCGCGTAAATGGTATTGTTGAAGCAGTACATGAACGTACCTCTGTACTAACACGCCCTGACTATTATGACGGCATTAAACCTATTGCGGCTAATATTGACCAAATTATTATTGTTTCCGCTATTTTGCCTGAGCTTTCTTTAAATATTATTGACCGTTACCTTGTCGCTTGTGAGACTTTAAATGTTGAACCGCTGATTGTGCTCAATAAAATTGATATGTTAGATGAAGAAAGTCGTAAAACAGTCAGTGAATGGATGCAAACTTATAAAGATATTGGTTATCGTGTTCTGGAAGTCTCTAGCTATAGCAAAGAAGGATTAGACGCACTGACTCAAGAACTTATTGGACGTATTTCTATTTTTGCAGGGCAATCTGGTGTTGGAAAATCAAGTTTACTAAATACTCTTTTACCACCAATGGAAGAAAGTATTGTTGTTAATCAAGTCTCTGATAACTCTGGCTTAGGCCAACATACCACAACTGCATCGCGCCTTTACCATTTCCCACAAGGCGGAGATGTCATTGACTCTCCAGGTGTACGTGAATTTGGCTTATGGCATTTAACACCCGACCAAGTAACAAAAGGGTTTATTGAATTTAGGCCATACCTTGGGGGATGCAAATTCCGCGATTGTAAGCACTTAGACGATCCGGGTTGCTTAATCAGTGAGGCTGTAAATAACGGAGAAATATCAGAAACACGCTTTGAAAATTATCATCGTATTTTAGAAAGTATGAGTCAGGTGAAAGTTCGTAAGAACATTAATTTAGACTCTTAATAATTGATTCACTGACAACCCTATTAAGGGTGGGTACAATAGACCCCTTTTGTCTATTTTTTATCGTTTAATCCCAGAGGTTGCCATTTTGGACAAGCTAAAAATTAAACTACAGTATTTATTGCCTAAATTATGGCTCACACAGCTAGCAGGTTGGTTTGCAAACAAAAAAGCGGGTGCAATCACCCAGTTTGTTATTAAAGCCTTTGCAAAAGCCTACAAAGTCGATATGAATGAAGCGAAAGACAGTCAGTTTCATGCTTATTCAACCTTCAATGAGTTCTTTATTCGAGCTTTAAAAGACGGTGTTCGCCCTATTGTTGAAGGTGATGATAAACTTGCATTACCCGCAGATGGCGCTGTCAGTCAACTTGGTCTTATTCAAGACGATCAAATTCTGCAAGCTAAAGGGCATCATTATACCCTTGAAGCGTTACTTGCGGGTAATTTTATGTTGGCAGATAAATTCCGTAATGGTCAATTTATCACCACTTATCTTTCACCTCGTGATTACCACCGTGTTCACATGCCTTGTGATGGTTTATTAAAAGAGATGATTTATGTTCCAGGTGATCTCTTCTCGGTTAATCCATTAACAGCAGCTAATGTGCCTAACTTATTTGCACGCAATGAACGCATTATTTGTCTTTTTGAAACACAATTTGGCCCAATGATACAAATTCTGGTCGGTGCAACCATTGTGGGTAGTATTGAAACGATCTGGTGTGGCATGGTAACACCTCCTCGTGAAGGTATTATTAAGCGTTGGACTTATCCTCAAGCAGACAAAGCAGGAGCGATATTCTTGAAAAAAGGGGAAGAAATGGGCCGATTTAAGTTGGGCTCAACGGTCATCAATCTTTTCCCTGAAAATACCGTTCAGTTGAATAAAGATCTTATGAATGGCTCCATTACATTAATGGGGGAACAACTTGGTTCCATCATCAATGTCGTGGGCAATGACAACATGGCCATCAGTGAATAACACGTAATTCGGAGTAACCTTTGTGCGCCTGATAATCAGTCTTTTCTTCTCGCTTTTTTTGACGCTTTCATTAAGCACATCTGCAATATCAGCGGATGTGGAAAAATTACGTCAAGATATTAAACAACTTGAAGGAAGCACTAACCCTCAAGATATTGAGGCCGTTCAGGCGCTACAAGGTACGATTAACTGGATTAATGATGGCGAGAAAGCACAAGTAAATGCGGATAATTATCAAAAAACGATTGATGATTATCCACAAATAACACAAGAGCTAAGAACTAAGCTTCTTGCAGAAAGTCATGCTGTTCCGACTATCCCTGAAAAAATTAGCATTCCTGATTTAGAACAAAAAATTATTCAAGTCAGTAGCCAATTAATGGAACAAGCAAGACTTCAACAACAGGAACAAGATAAAAGCCGTGAAATTAGTGAATCTTTAAATTTATTGCCCCAACAACTCTCTGAAGCGCGCCGTTTACTGAGTGACGCGACAGCACGACTGGCCTCTGCCAGTGCCTCAACAACCCCTTTAACAGAAGCTCAAAATAAGCTAACTCAAGCTGAAGTCACGGCACGTAAAGCGATGGTCAATGAGCTAGAAATGGCACAACTATCAGCAAATAATCGCCAAGAAATTGCACGCCTTCGCTTAGAGTTATTTAAAAAACGCTATCAGCGCCTTGATGTACAACTACAACAATTACGTAGCTTATTAAACATAAAGCGCCAAGAAGTCGCCGATCTTGCGTTAGAAAAAACAGAAATGTTGGCCGAGCAAGGTGGCGAATTACCCGAGTTTCTGACAAAACAGATCCAAACTAACCGCGAACTCTCTCAAATTCTGAATAAACAAACTCAGGAAATGAGTGAGCTATCAGAAAAACAGCGCATCACCACACAACAAACCCAACAAGTCCGTCAAACACTCACAACGATTCGAGAGCAGGCACAATGGTTAAGTGGATCAACCGCATTAGGGGAAGCGTTAAGAACACAACTGTCCCGTTTACCTGAAATGCCTCGTTCACAAGAGCTTGATAGAGATATCATTCAATTACGTGTCGAACGTTTAGGTTATGAAGATATGCTGGAAAATTTAAGTAAGATCCAGCCACCAGAGACGGCAGATGGCTCTAAACTGCCAGAAGCTCAACAATATATCTTTGATTCACTAATTCAAGCACGTCATGAATTACTAAATTCATTGCTATCAGGCTATGATTCTCAAATTCTTGAGTTAACAAAATTAAAAGTTGCGACGACACAACTAGCGGATGCATTAAAAGAAACAAAAGATGCGACAAACCGTTATATGTTCTGGGTTGCAGACATCAGCCCAATCAAGTTCAATTACCCAGTTTTATTAGTCAAAGATATTACTCGACTACTTTCGCTAGATACCTTCTCACAATTAGGCCATGCCGCTGTGAGCATGCTTAAAAACCAAGATACGTTCTTATTCCTATTTGTGACCTTATCCATTGTCGGTTTTAGCCTTCGCACTCGAAAACACTACAACGCCTTTCTTGAAAGAGTCAGTAACCGTATTGGAAAAGTCACACAAGATCACTTTTCACTGACAATTCGCACCGTTTTTTGGTCTATTTTAATTGCGCTACCGTTACCTCTTTTATGGTCTGCTGTCGGTTATGGCTTACAAAGTGTTGAATGGCGTTATCCAATGGCGGGTGCAATTGGTTATGGTGTAACCGCAGCTGCTCCCGTGTTATGGTTATTTATGATCAGCGCCACCTTTGCACGCCATAACGGTTTGTTTATCGCCCAATTTAAATGGAAAGAGAGCCGAGTCAAAAAAGCAATGCGCTTTTATCAGCTTTCTATTTTTGTCATCGTTCCGCTAATGATGTCATTAGTCACTTTCGAATATTATAGTGATAGAGAATTTGCCCCAACGGTGGGTCGCTTCTGCTTTTTATTACTTTGTGTTGCCTTAAGCTTTATTACTTCTAGCCTTAAAAAAGCACATGTCCCGCTTTACCTTGATAAGCACGGCTCTGGCGATAATATTATCAATACCATTTTATGGTGGTTATTACTGCTTGCCCCTGTAATTGCTGGATTAGCCGCTATTTTAGGTTACCTTTCGACCTCGATTGTCTTGCTTGGTCGTTTAGAAATGTCCGTAGCAATTTGGTTTGCTTTACTGATTATCTATCACATTATTCAGCGATGGATGCTTATTCAACGCCGTAAATTAGCCTTCGAACGCGCGAAACAAAAACGAGCTGAAATTCTCGCTCAGCGAGCGAAAGGTGAAGATGAAAATACTATTGTAGGGAGTAGTGGTGAAAGTACAGTAGGATTAGAGATTGAAGCCCAAGAAATAGACCTTGATGTAATCAGTGCACAATCTATTGGTTTGGTTCGCTCTATTCTGACCATGATTGCATTAGTGTCGATGATCTTACTGTGGTCTGAATTAAACACCGCATTCTCTTTTGTCGATAATATTCGACTTTGGGATGTAACGTCATCAGTGAATGGGGTTAATACTATACAACCCATCACTATGGGCTCTATTTTAGTAGCGATCCTTGTAATTATTATCACCACACAATTGGTGAGAAACTTACCGGCTTTACTTGAACTGGCTATTTTACAACATCTCGATTTAACACCAGGTACAGGTTATGCCATTACTACCATGACTAAATACAGTATCACGTTAATTGGTAGCATCGTGGGCTTCTCTTTATTAGGAATTGAATGGTCAAAATTACAATGGTTAGTGGCGGCAATGGGTGTCGGGCTCGGTTTTGGTTTACAAGAAATCTTTGCCAATATCATTTCAGGATTAATGATCTTATTTGAAAAACCAATCCGTATTGGCGATACCGTGACAATTCGTAATTTAACGGGGAATATTTCTAAGATCAACACACGAGCGACCACGTTGACCGACTGGGATAGAAAAGAAATTATCGTCCCCAATAAAGCCTTCATTACAGAACAATTTATTAACTGGTCACTGTCAGACTCTGTTACCCGTATTGTGATGACTATCCCTGCTCCAGCAGATTGCAACAGTGAACAGGTAACAAATGTGTTATTAGAAGCCTCAAAACGCTCTACGATGATTTTAGAAAATCCAGCACCAGAGGTTTATTTAGTCGATTTACAACAAGGTATTCAAATTTTTGAATTGCGTGTTTATGCGGCAGAAATGGGGCATAGAATGCCGGCAAGACACGAAATCCATCAAAATATTCTCTTAGCCTTTGCAGAACACGGTATTCCATTACCGTTCCCGCCATTTCAAGCAAGAGTGGATATGATGGGTAATACAATTCGTAGCTCAATGCGAGCGACACCAAGAGAGGTGGGGGGATTATAAATACCATTTCAATTAATTTGATGAAAAGTCATTATTTTGTCGAAAAAAAATGAAAGATAATGGCTTGATTCTTTTTTCTATTTTCTATTTTCCACATTTTTATCCCTCCCTACGCTATGTATCTCTTTCTCTTATAGCTTGTTGATTGTATAAAATATATCCATATTTTCGTCCTAATTTTTTATTTCTAGAAAAAAGGAAGATTATTTTTTGATTTTTTGATTAATAAAACTGATAAATAATAACACATAGAAACTATCTATCACTCGATAACAATATAAAGATAATAAAATGAGCATCATAAAAAGATTGCCATTTTTCGGATAAATAATTTTAAAGCAGTATATTTTTCTAACAAAATGCCTATTTAACAAAAGAAAAAAATGCCATTTTGGATAAAGCGTTTCATTCACCTTAAGATAAAATCTATTTTGCCTTACCTTTATTACTTTGCTTCACTATTACGAGTAGCGGATGCTTAACCAAAATCGACCTACAATTATTTAATTAGATCATATTTTTACGTTTTTATACTTAACTTCACTCTCTATATGAGTGATGATGACTGTTCTATTGGCGTTTAAATTTTAATTTGATGTCTATAATAGCACTTACTTCTTCCTTAAATTAAAATATGCTAAGTCATTTATAGAGCACCGGACTTAATATTATAATTTAAAATATCAATAGTTTTACATAGCAAGATCCAATCCCGTTTCAAAATTTAACACTACACACAGTCTAATTTAGATTACTAGGTAGTATTTACCATCAAAAACAGTTTCTTTTATTTTAGTATAATTATCTAATCTAAATACGGAATATTTTATTTTTTTAACTTTATACTAAAAAAAGAATAAGAATAAATTAAAGATAAATAGCAAAAAAATGATAAAAATAAAAACAAGATAATTATAAAAATAGTAATTTTAGAAAAATATCACTTAAATCTTATAATTCAATAAAAACAAAAAAAGAAATAAAAAAAGAAATAAAAAAAATAAAAATATAAATATAAAGTTTTCACTTATTATAATAACCAACATATTTTATGTTATATAAATTAAATCAATAACAAAGAGTAAAAAAGATTTATCGCAATCGTATAAAATAAAATACAGAGAATAACAAAAATAAAAATTAATAAATATTTTCCCTAATGACTGAACTACTTATTAATTAATAGCATTACAGCTTATAATGTTAATATTTTTTAAACTTGTTTAAAAAATGAGTATTACTACCTATTAACAATGCTAAGATATATTGCTAGCTTCATTTTAAATGAGTATTAAATAAACAATAATAAGAAGGTTCCATTATGGAAAAATCCCGAACGACTCTCGATCAGTGGATTACCTTACAAGCCGTCGTTGATTATGGTGGTTTTGCTCAGGCAGCAGATGCCTTACATAGAACACAATCATCAATTAGCTATACAATCAATAAATTAGAACAAACATTGGGCATTGAAATTCTCTCTTTAGAGAAAAGACGAGCAGTACTTACGCATGAAGGTAAGCTCTTACTCGAATTATCGAGAGAATTGACTGAAAAAGCCATTTCACTGGAGAAAGAAGCAAAAAAATTAATACTTAACAATAAGTTAAAAATAAATATACTGATTGATCCTTTATATATTTCAGACTTGTTTTTAGATAAAGTCTCGCAATTTATTAAAGAGAATAAACATTATGATATTAATATTCATAAAATTTCACTCAGCCAATCGGACGTATTATCTCAAAAAAATCAGGATTTAGTAATAACGCACCACAATATAAAATCATTACAACCTATTGATTTAGAAAGTATTAAAACGGTATTGGTGACACACCCTGAAAGTGCATTACAACAGATCCCAAATAGTGATTTATGTAAGGAGTTACAAAAACATACATATATTTCATTATTTCGCAATAATACTGACATCGATCATAATAACCAAGTAATTCATGTTGGCTCAGTGGAAACCGCAATAAGCCTTGTTAAACATGGTCTTGGCTATTCTCGACTCCCCTTAGCTGTCATTCAGGAAGAATTGAATAAAAATTCGATTAAACAATTAAATACGCACAACAACGATAAAGAATATAATTTTTATCTTTATTTGAATAAAAATTCATTCCCTATAGAGGATATAGAGAAACTATTATTAGCAATAAACAGTTCGCCTCGTGATTTAATTAATGACTAATTAAACATTATTCTTAATTAAAAAAACAAACATTAAACATTTTGATATTAAGACAAAAAAACTCATGTAAATCTTCATTAACTTAAATTTTTTGTAATGCTATATTTTATTGGCATATCTCCTATGCGGATAAATCTATACTTAAATCTATACTTATAAATAAATTAAAAAGTAAAAATAATTACTTTTTATACAGGACTGATCATGAGCAAATTAAATAAATCACTCTATTTATTAGGGATGAGTTTCTCTCTACTTTCTGCACCTGCAGCTTTTGCATCGGGCACGATTAATTTTACTGGAGAAATAACAGACCAAGCTTGCACCGTAGATAGCTCTTCTAAAAATCTGACTGTAGATTTAGGAAAAGTATCTTCAAAAAGCTTAACCACTAAAGGTGAAATCGCGGGCCTTAAAGATTTCACAATTAAACTAATTGATTGCCCTATTGATACCACTGTTGCCGTACGCTTTGGCGGTACTCGTGATGCAATTGATAGCGATATTCTAGCTATTGACCAGGTTTCTGGTGGTGCAACAAATGTCGGTATTGCATTATTTGAGAAAGATGCCGTATCTCAAATTAATCTCTATGACGACTCTAAAGAGGTCGAAATTAATGGTACTGAAATTAACTTAGATTATGTTGCTCGTTATAAAGCAACAGCACAAGCAACACCAGGTCCAGCTAACGGCTCAGCCGTCTATAGCATCCAATACAAATAATAAAAAATGAGGGTAATACTTATTACCCTCTTATTTCTTCTTAACTTTATGGCACCAATATGAAAAAGAATATTTTTCTCACATTATTTTTTTACTTTTCTCTCATAACGGTATGCCATGCTGCAGGGATAAGTGTGGGTGGAACACGGTTTGTTTATAACGATAATGCTCGTGAAATCAGTATCCCAGTTCTAAATACCGATAAAGAAAAACCTTATTTGATCCAAAGTTGGGTTTCAGCTTTTCAAGGTAATGACAAAACACCTTTTATTGCGACTCCCCCTCTTTTTCGTATTGAGCCAGATAGCACTGGTACGGCACGTATTTCTTATACAGGAGCCCCCTTAAACTCAAATACCGAAGTTGTCTATTGGCTTAATATAAAATCTATTCCTCCCGTTGAAAAAAGTCCTGAAAATCAACTTCAGTTGGTGATTAATTCTCAATTTAAGCTCTTTTTACGTGCTCATGATATCGAGCCACTTAATTTTAATAACGTCGAACTATCAAAACAAAATCAAGGCTTAGTACTTAAGAACAACACACCTTATCACTTAACCATTAAACATATTTTTATTGATGATAAACGCCACCCTTACGATCCTTTAATTCAGCCACATCAAGAAGTTGTATTACTAAAAGAAACACCTACTTCTCAGAAAGTTACAGTGCAGTTTATTAATGACTACGGTGCAACTGTAGATAAAGTATTAAACTAAGAGCGTATGGCGATGACTTTATCCATAATAGCGTTATCAACAAAACGATTATTCGTATTTTCTACCAATAATCTCAATCGCCACGGTTTGCTGACCATGGCGATCGCCACTATTTTATATCCTTATCAGGTAACGGCTGAAGAGCAATTTAACCCTGATGCACTCAATTTAGGAATAGAAAATCAAGTTGCGGATATTAATAGCCTTGATTATTTTTCTTATGCCGGAGGTCAACTTCCTGGCGTCTATTCTGTTGATATTTATCTCAATAATAAATTAATTGATAACCGCCAAGTACGTTTTATTTTTAACGAAGAAAAAAAGACACTTACACCAGAGATAACTAAACAAGACTTATTAAATTGGGGTGTCAAAGAGTCTGTAATACCACCATCTAATCAACAAATTAAAAATGAAACGATCACTGATATTGCTCGAGTTATTCCAAATGCAACATATCAGTATGATTTTTCACGAGCACGCCTGTCATTTTCTATACCACAAATTGCTTTATATAATTATGGGCAAGGCTATATTCCCCCCACACAATGGAATGATGGCATTAATGCGGCTTTTGTGAATTACACCTATCGACAAAATAAGTATTGGTATCATGATCAACATAATAGCGACTCTCTTTTTTTAGGGTTACGCAGTGGTGTTAATGTCGGTGCTTGGCGTTTGCGTAATCACAGTAACTATAATAAAAACAGTGATAACTCTTCACAGTGGAAGAGTTTGCAAACTTATGTTGAGAGAGATATTCGTAGTTTAAAAAGCCGTTTAACCCTCGGCGAAACTGCCTCTGATAATGATGTATTAGAGAGTATTCCATATCGTGGTATTAAACTTGCTTCTGATGAAAGTATGTTGCCACAAAGCCAACGAGGATTTGCTCCCGTTGTGAGAGGAATTGCTCAAAGCAATGCCGTGGTTACTGTTCGTCAAAATAACAGTGTGATTTACCAAACATCCGTTCCACCAGGTGAATTTGCTATTTCAGATTTATATCCCACCTCTTACAGTGGTGATTTACAAGTCACGATTGAAGAAGCGGATGGAACAACTCGTACTTTTTCACAACCCTTTTCAGCTGTTCCCATGATGCAACGTGCAGGTAGCTTAAAATACAGTGTAGATATCGGTAAGTATCATGCTGATACAGCTGCGAGAAAGCCTAATTTTTTTCAAACCTCTGCTATTTATGGGCTCCCTTATAATTTATCCATTTATGGTGGCACATTAATCTCTGCTGATTACCAAGCTTATGCATTAGGTACTGGGGTTAATCTTGGCTATTTAGGTGCCGTTTCTGCCGATATTACTCACGCGAAAACAACCTTAATAAATGATGATGAAGTTCAAGGACAATCTTATCGTATTCAATATTCTAAATATTTACCTGACACCCAAACAGGTTTTTCACTGGCATCTTATCGCTATTCAACAAAAAATTATTATGATTTCTCGGCAGCTAATGAGCGTTTTTCTCATCTTTACCGTAAGAAAAAACAGTTTCAGTTATCTGTATCACAATCTTTAGGAGATATAGGTTATCTCTCATTAAATGGTTATCAACAATATTATTGGTATCAAGACAGAGTCGATCGTAATGTCAATCTCAGTTTTAACTCTAACTACCGTGCTTTAAGTTATAGCGTCTCTTATGCGTATAACAAGCGCCAGGAAAGTGGGCTAACCGATCAGATTTTATCCATTAATTTAAGTCTACCGTTTAATTTTACTCAAAATAATAATTGGTTAAGTTATCGCTACAACACCAGTCGACAAGGTGATTCGATTAGCTCAGTGAGTGTCAGTGGAACACAGCTAGAAGACAACAATCTGCAATATGATGTATCACAAAATTATAATCATACTCGCCAAGAATATAGTGGGTCAGTCAATGGTAATTACAGTGCATCCGGTGGCGAAGTAAATGCAGGTTACAGTTATGATAAACGTTATCAATCAATGAATTGGGGAGTAAATGGTGCGCTCTTAATTCATCAAGGTGGTATAACGCCATCTCGTACAATCTATGATTCTGCAATTTTAATTAAAGCGGAAGATGTTGGTAACTTAAAAGTCAGTAGTGCGCAGAGCCTTTATACCAATAACCAAGGCTATGCGGTTATTCCTAATGTTTCACGTTATGAACGCAATAAAGTCACCGTCGATCCTGCCTCTTTAACGGGTAATAACGATGTTGAATTAACATCAACGACGGTTATACCGACCAAAGGAGCAATTGTTTTAGCTGATTTCAAAGCAAGAAAAGGGGCTCGTGTGCTTGCAAACTTACACTACAATGGAACACCATTGCCATTTGGTACTCAAGTTGAGATTTATCAACACGGACAAGTGCTTTCAAGTGGGATTGTTGCCAATGATGGTGAAGTTTTCTTAAATGGCGTACCTGAGCAGAGCCAGTTACGTGCTAAATGGGGTAACAGCGCCGTTGAACAATGCAAAACATCTTTAAATGCGGATCTCTCGTTAGAAAAGATCCAGTTTTTACAACTTGATTGCAGATAGGTGATAACAATGAATAAATATATAACACTAGGTTGTCTGTCTGCTTTTTTGTATACATCAACCACTATGGCTGAATTTAGGGCAGAGCTCACTACTAAGACAGTAACTTATTCAGCACCTATTTACGTATCGCGTTCAGCACCAATTTTAACGGAAGTCGCCACAATCCCGTTAGGAACAATGAATGCATGGACATGGTGGAACCTTTCTGGAGGCGAAGTTAGACCAGGGATTTATTTACCTGGTTCGTTTAATGCTTCCAGTCCTAGAGTGAATGGGGCTTATGTCAAAGAACTTAACAACAGTGGTATTGGCTATACGTTACATGGCACGATTAGCGGAAGTTGTAGTGGGTCTGCTTATGTCGATGGTCAGCAAAATATTGATGGTAACTATAGCAACAGGCTTATTTGTTCATCCAACGCCACCAGTGGTAATTACTCCGTTACATTAGAAATGAAGCTGTATAAGCTACGTGATAATGTGAAATCACAAACCATTCCAGGTATATGGGCTGCGATGTTAATTGTCTATAACAATGGTTTTATCACCAGTGACTATACAGGAAAAACAGAGCCACGAATTAATCTTTCACCATTGACCATTATTTCTAGTGGTTGTGATGTCATGAATAACAATATTAATGTACCGCTTGGAGCTGTCCCTAAATCCAGTTTTAATGGTGTTGGATCTGTAAGTCCTGAGAGTATTAAAGATTTCAATATTGATTTGAGTTGTGATCCTGTTTCACCGATTAAAATTCGCTTCGATGGTGTTGCCGATAGCCAACAAACCTCAGGCACCATTGGCTTAAGTAATCCAACAGACAGTAATACAGCCAAAGGTTATGGTATACAGATTAAGTATCAAAACCAGCCAATAAAGCTGGGACAATTAATTACAGTAAGTGAAAAAAACAGCAGTTCCGGAAGTTATTCTATTCCTTTGGAAGCGGGTTATATTCAAACATCCGATACGACAAGTGCGGGAAAAGCAAACGGTACATTGCAATTTACAATGCAATATCACTAACGAAATTTAGGCTGATTTAAAAAGATAAGGCGAACAATATTATCTTGCTCGCCTTTTTTCTTTAGAGAAGATCACACTTGATATAATTTACGTAAATAATGAGGCACAGCTTCATCGGCGTTAGTTCCAATCACTTCCATATTGGGGAGGAGATCTTTTAATGCTTGATGGGCATTTTTCATAATGCAACCTTTACCCGCTATCTTTAGCATCTCTTTGTCATTCATACCATCACCAAACGCGATCGCATCTTTCGCAGAATGTTGCATCAGTTCGGCCACTTTATCTAACGCTTCACCTTTAGATACGCCTCCTGCCATCACTTCTAAGCAATTACGCAGTGAGAAACTCACATTAACCTTATTACCCCAGCGCTGATTAATTTCACTTTCTAGTTTCAACAAGAGCTCATGATCATCAGAGGTGAAGAAAACCTTACACACATTGGTGGTCGGGAATCCCGTTTTACAATATAGTTCATAGCCAAAGTCTGATTCTCTAAAAAACTCACAAGCCCCTGGCATCTCTTTATTAACATACCAATAGTCGCCAGCATAAATATTCGTTTCAATTTCAGGGTGATCAAAAACCATAAGGGACAAGTCATAAGCAATTTCAGGTTCAAGATCTTGGCTAAAAATAAGATCCCCATGCGTGTTATGCACTCTTGCACCATTAGAGGTTATCATATAAGCGTTAATGCCTAATCCATCACGAATTTGAGCAACATCAACATGATGACGACCTGTTGCGAATACAAAATGCACCCCTTTATTAATAAGTAGGTGTAGTGTTTCTTGCGTATAGGGGGTTAATACATGATTAGGTGATAACAACGTGCCATCAAGATCTGAAGCGACTATCGAATACATACACATTCCTGATTAAAATAAATGCTTATCATAAAACTCACAGATTTCATTCAATGCTTGTGAGCGTAGCTTATCTATTTCGAACAAGATTTCATGATGCGCACCCTTAATCACCAGTGGCAATTTTTGCTTTTCTTCTCTTGTTCTGGACTGACTATAACGTTCACAGAAAGCCCTTAGCTCTTGATTATCTACCACCTTGTCATGCTCAGCCTCAAGCACTAATAAAGGGGTATCAATCTCTCCCGCATGTTCAATTAACCAATCTCCTGTTTGTAGGCTTTCGCCCATCCAATGATAAGTAGGGCCACCTAATCGTAGCTCAGGGAAATCAGCGTAATAACGTAAATAACGACGGTATCGTTCATGGCTATGTGTTAACACATTTAGAATAAAAGGTAATGGAAACCATTTACCTGTTGATACTGCGTAGTTATTTCTTTCAGATTGACTTTGTTCTGCTCGATTGACTAAAAAATTAGCCACCCAGCGAGGTATCGGTAATTTAATACCAAACATCGGCGCACTTAATGCGGCTGCTTTAAAAACATGAGGATGTTTTAGAAGATACCCCGCTAAGATAGCACCGCCCATTGAATGGGCTAATGCAAAATAATGTTGGTATTGATAAGGCAACACTATCGTATCAATGAATGTTGAGAAGTCATCAATATAATCACTGAATTTTTCCACATGACCTTTTTGTGAGTCTTCTAATAGTCGGTCAGACAGGCCTTGCCCTCGATGATCAAGCAAAAAAACATCGTAGCCAGTATGGAAAAAATCAAATGCAACTTCAGGATACTTTACATAGCTTTCACTACGGCCTGAAGCAATTACTAGTGCTTTATTGTGCGATGGCGAACGCCAATGAACATAACGAATCTTTGCTCCATCAACACCCGTAAATTCACCTTCTTCACGTTGGTTCCAAAAATCCAATAAAGCGCCATTCGTAAAAGCAGAAAACTGCTTTTCACGAGATAACCACGAATGTTTAAAAAGAGTGGTTGTCATTGGCTCTCCTTGTTGGCGTTATTCGAAGCCCTCAATATGGTCACGGATCAGTGTCATAAAAGCGGGTCCAAATCGTTCTAATTTTCGTTGGCCGACACCGTTTATTAATAACAACTCATCAGGATAAACAGGACATTGCTCGGCCATTTCTATCAACGTGACATCATTAAAGACCACAAAAGGCGGAATATTCTCTTCATCAGCAATAGATTTACGTAATTTACGTAGTTTCGCAAATAGTTTTCTATCGTACTGTCTGTGCGCATTTTTTGTTTGTTGATTACGGCTTTTTGTTGGACTTAATAATCTAGGCACAGCTAATTGTAAGGGGACTTCACCTCGAAGGATAGGCCTTGCCATTTCCGTAAGCTGTAATGCAGAACGGTGTACAATATTTTGTGTCACCATACCTAAATGAATAAGTTGCCGTATCACACTCACCCAATGTTCGTGACTTTGTGCTTTTCCTATGCCATAAACAGGTAACGTATCGTGTCCCGAATCTCGAATACGCTGATTATTCGCGCCTCTTAAAATTTCAACAATATAACCAATACCAAAGTGCTGACCAGTACGATAAATACAGGATAAAGCCTTTTGTGCATCCACCAATCCATCATATTGCTTAGGAGGGTCAAGGCAAATATCACAGTTGCCACACGCATTTTGTCGATGCTCGTCGAAATAATTAAGAAGCACGAGTCGTCGACATGTTTGTGCTTCTGCAAAAGCACCCATTGCGTTGAGCTTATGCATTTCAATCGCTTTTTGGTCGCTTTCAGGTTTTTCATCTAAACAACGACGCAACCACGCCATATCAGCGGGATCATAAAATAATACCGCTTCTGCAGGTAATCCATCTCGCCCTGCACGCCCAGTTTCTTGGTAATAAGACTCAATATTACGAGGTATATCGAAGTGAACCACGAAACGCACATTAGGTTTGTTTATCCCCATTCCAAACGCAACGGTTGCAACCACAATTTGCAAATCATCACGCTGAAACGCCTCTTGCACTTTGGCTCGCTGTGTCATTTCCATTCCAGCATGATAGCCCGCAATACTTAATCCACGCTTACTCAGTCGCTCTGCAGTTTCTTCTACTTTACTGCGACTGTTACAGTAAATAATGCCTGACTTTCCTTTTTGGCCACGAATAAAGAGCCAAAGCTGATCAAGAGGTTTGTATTTCTCGACTAAAGTGTAGCGGATATTCGGTCTATCGAAACTGCTGATATGTATTAAAGGATCACGCAACACTAACTGATTAATAATGTCATAACGCGTTGTGTTATCTGCCGTAGCTGTCAGTGCAACAATAGGCACATCGGGAAGATATTGTCTTAATAATCCAATTCCTCGATATTCAGGGCGGAAGTCATGCCCCCACTGTGAAATACAGTGTGCTTCATCAACGGCCAATAATACGGGTTTCCACTGTACCAATTGGTGCAAAAAACTTTCCATCATCAAACGTTCAGGAGCAATATACAGCAGTTTTATTTCACCCGTTTGACAACGCATTTGAACATCGAGTTGCTCTTCACGTGTTTGTGTGGAATTTAAATAACTAGCTTCAATGCCATGAAGACAAAGCTGATCGACTTGATCTTTCATTAAGGAGATCAGAGGCGACACAACAACGGTTAATCCATCTAACAATAATGCGGGGATTTGATAGCAAAGGGATTTTCCACCCCCTGTCGGCATCACAACAAGGCAATCACGTCCTGTTGTAATGGTATGGATGATTTCTTGCTGACCAGGACGAAACTGCTGATAACCAAAGGTTTCTCGCAAAATAGTCTGTGCTGATGGCATTGAATTAAGAACTTCTGCTGTGGACACGCCGTTCCTCTGAAAAGCTACTGATAAAAACTATGATGAGGAGCCAAAGAAAAGGCACCAATATGAAGGTGCCGTCATCATTTATAGCGTTATGCTACCTCAGAACGAGGAAAATTACAGCATATCATTCAGCATCACACCCACACCAACACGTGTCTGGCGAAAATTATAGTCAATCATCGATTCACCATAACCACTAAATACTTGGGTATAAAAGCGGACATGCTTAGTAATTGGATAGCTCCAACCTAATTCAGCCGCCCCATAGCCACTGTTCCAGTTATAGCGACCCGTCACCGTGATCACACTTTCACCTAATCGGTAACCTGCTTTTAAACGATAATAGCCCATGTAACGATTAATATCTGGATTATCATCACGTTGTGCACTTTCACTAAAGCGATACCATGGTTTTAAATCAAGTTGTAAATTACCTTTTTGTGCCATAAAGCGTGCATAAACTCGATTCCAGCTACGAGATGTGGGATCTGAACGCCCATTGGATTCATGGTTAAAACCCGTTTCAATTTCACGAAGTGTCCAACCCGCAAATTTATAGTCAGTAGCCCACCCTAAAAAGAGTTGTGGCTCATAGTTTGTCTCCCGAAACGGAGCTGACTCTTTTTTATTACTTAATTGCCACCAAGAGCGCTGAGTATAAGAAGCTGCTAAAACGGAATTTTCACCCGCTATACCACGCCATAAAGGGAAAGCAAGACTAAGTTGAAATTTCACCTCATCTTTTCTAGCCTTATTGCCCCAATCATAACTTTCAATAGCCTCTTTATTCATATCCGAGGTATCAGTATAAATAATGTAATTGGATTCATAAGGATAAAGAACAAAAGGTGAATCATATTCTTGTAATAAACCAGAAATGATACTGCCCTGAACAAGCGGTGCCGGAGACGACGATATTTGTACTTCGGATGCAAATCCCCATGCTGGATAGAATAAAGCCACCGCGAGTAAAGAACGGATGTAACACATAGTTAATTATCCTGTCTCATTATTGAATAATATATAAAGTTAGTACTTACTTTGGAATTAGTTCTTATAAATGTGCTTTATTACACTTAAGCGACCATATTTTACACGTAATTGCCATTAAATCTCGTATATTTTCACGCCATTATATTTATAGCACGAATGTGCAATTACGGTTTCGTCATGTATCATTAACATAATATTAACTTTATGACGTGATATCGGAGGTTTTAAAAATGGAAAAACAGCTAACATTAGAAGAAGCTCAAACATTAATTGGTCATGTTTTTGTGTATAAAATGCCATTTAACCAATTGATTGGCTTAGAGTTAGTTCGTTTTGAACAAGATTATGCAGAAATTCAATTCCGCTACCAAGATAAATTGGTTGGTAATATTGCTCAACGCATTTTACATGGTGGGCTCATTGCGTCGGTACTTGATGTCAGTGCAGGATTAGTTTGTGTAGGTAACGCATTAACACGTTTAGCACCAATATCCCAAGAGCAACTCGAACAGAAACTCGCTAAAATGGGTACAATTGACTTACGAGTTGATTATTTACGACCTGGACGTGGGGAGTGTTTTACTGCAAGTAGTCATATCTTACGCAGTGGCAATAAAGTCTCTGTTGCTCGTGTTGAATTACATAATGAAAAGCAAGTCCATATTGCAAGTGGAACAGCAACTTATATTGTGGGTTAAATCTTTGTTAAAATTCATTGCGCACTATGATACTTAGAATATTATTAATTACTTGTAAAAATACATGCCTAATGACACATTAGATAATGTCATTGGGTATGATAACCCCGTCACACATTTCCTTTCCATCAATTCCAGAGATAGCATGAGCCAGAAAAACACGATGAAAGGCGTTTTATGTGCCTTAGGCGCCTATTTGATCTGGGGTATTGCCCCTGTCTATTTTAAAAGCATTCAAGAAGTGCCCGCTGAAGAGATCCTCACACACCGTATTCTATGGTCATTCTTTTTTATGTTGATTTTAATGACTCTCAGTCGTCACTGGCCTTATTTACGCCAATTAATACGTCAACCTAAAAAAATTCTACTCTTAGCACTGACAGCCGTGATTATCGCAACTAACTGGCTTACCTATATATGGGCCGTTAACCATGGTTATATGCTAGAAGCTAGCCTTGGCTACTTTATTAACCCCCTTGTTAACGTACTTTTTGGCATGCTTTTCTTGAGCGAACGTTTCCGTCGTATGCAATGGGTAGCCGTAGGTTTAGCTTTTACTGGTGTCTTTATACAACTATGGCATTTTGGTTCAGTGCCCGTCATTGGGCTCAGTCTCGCGGTTACTTTTGGCCTTTATGGCCTACTGCGTAAAAAATTAGGGGTCGATGCACAAACCGGGATGCTAGTAGAGACTTTATGGTTATTCCCAGTAGCATTAGTTTACATTTTATTTTTCACCCATTCGCCAACAAGTAATATGCTTGAAAATAGTTGGTCATTAAACACCTTGTTAATTGCAGCAGGTATTATTACAACCGTACCGTTATTACTCTTTACAGAAGCAGCACACCATCTGCGTTTATCAACATTGGGTTTTTTCCAATATATTGGCCCAACCTTGATGTTTATCCTTGCCACAATGGTGTATGACGAAAAAATTGATGCTGAACGATTAGTCACCTTTGGCTTTATCTGGGTTGCACTGATCCTCTTTACTCTCGATGCACTTTATACTCAACGTCGTTTAAGACGTAGTTAGTTATTTAAAGCTCACTCTTCCGCTAAATTACTAATTTGAGTAAAAGCGGAAGAGAATTTTTTCTTCTTATTTTTCTTTAGCAAAGATGTCCCCTTCGATATCTCTTCCACATAACGATGTGAACGCCTAAATAACGTTGATATTGTGTTATTAATCACTTGAATATGGTTAATCACAATACTGTAATAGAGATTGATACGAGGAACAAAATCACGCTGATGCCTCAATAATTTACAATACAGATCTTCTTCAAATTCATTAATCGGCTCACTAGGGTGATAACGATCACGAAGAACTTCCTCGACATTTTCGACTCTAATATCATTATTAGAAAAAGAGATAAGAGAAATTTGCGTAGCAGAAGAGACAAAAAAATAGGTATGAAAGAAGGTGCTAGAAAGTTTCATCAATAGATCTCATTAGTAAGAATAGGTAACGAGATTATTAAGTAACCAAATCGTATTTCCCTTAAAAAAACACCCCTACTTGCCTATCCAATCAGTAAGGATGTTTTTTATATAAGATAGTGACTACCTACTTTAAATGGCGACCTTACTCTAGTCGAGCAAATGCCGCGACTAGCCATTTAATACCTTCACCATTAAAGGCAATTTGTAATCGACAGTGCTCACCACTGCCTTCAATATTGATAATTGTCCCATCACCAAACTTAGGATGTTTCACTCGTTGCCCTAGCGAATAACCGGTGTCATTGCTAATAATTGGGGTACCTAAACGGCTATGATTAACAGGACGTGAAACTGTTGCTCGTAAACGGACTTCTTCGACACACTCTTTAGGTAATTCACCAATAAAACGAGATGGTCGATGACTCACTTCTTTTCCATATAGACGGCGGTTTTCAGCGTAAGTAAGTGTTAACTTTTTCATCGCGCGAGTTACACCAACATAGGCCAAACGACGCTCTTCTTCTAAACGCCCACCTTCATCTAATGACATTTGGCTTGGGAACATCCCTTCTTCAACCCCCACAATGAAGACTTGTGAAAACTCAAGCCCCTTGGCGGAGTGAAGCGTCATTAATTGAACCGCATCTTGATATGCATCAGCCTGGCTTTCACCTGATTCTAATGCGGCATGTGAAAGAAATGCTTGCAGAGGCATTAAATCTTCGTCTTCATCTTGATAACTAAATTGGCGGGTCGCGGTGACCAACTCCTCTAAGTTTTCGATACGGGCTTGGGCTTTTTCGCCCTTTTCTTGCTCATACATCGCTTTTAAACCTGAATCACGAATAATTCGGTCTGTTTGTACATGTAATGGCATATCTGCTGTTTCAGAGGCGAGTGTTTCAATCAGTTCTAAGAATCGTTGAATTGCAGCAGTTGCACGTCCTGCCAACATTTTATGTTCGATAACCTGTAATGCGCTTTCCCATAAGGTAATTTGGTTATCTCTCGCGACTTGGCGAACAATATCTAATGTTCTATCACCAATACCCCGTGTTGGTGTATTCACAACACGCTCGAAAGAAGCATCATCATGGCGATTAGCCGTTAATCGCATATAAGAAAGCGCATCTTTAATTTCTTGGCGTTCAAAGAAGCGTTGCCCGCCGTAAATACGGTATGGCATTGCCGCTTGTAATAGTGCCTCTTCCATTATACGAGATTGAGCATTACTACGATAAAGAATGGCACAGTCTGTCAATGCCCCCCCTTCTTCTTGCCAGCGCTTAATTCTGCCGACAACATAACGCGCTTCATCTAAATCATTAAAAGCACAATAAAGCGAGATAGGTTCGCCTTCTGCACCTTCTGTCCACAGATTTTTACCTAATCTGTCACTGTTGTTTGCTATTAGCGCATTGGCAGCTTTTAGGATATTGCTTGTAGAACGATAATTCTGCTCTAATCGGATAGTCTCTGCGCCAGGAAATTCATTTAAGAAGTTTTGAATATTCTCAACTTGCGCCCCACGCCAACCATAAATGGATTGGTCGTCATCGCCTACAATCATCACTTTACCCGTTTGACCTGCCAGCATTCTTATCCATGCATATTGAATACGGTTAGTATCTTGAAATTCATCAACCAAGATATTAGTAAAGCGATTTTGGTAATGTTCTAAAATTTGAGGTTTATTAAGCCAAAGTTCGTGGGCTCGTAATAAAAGCTCCGCAAAGTCCACCAGCCCCGCACGATCACATGCTTCTTGATATGCCTGGTACACTTTTAACCATGTTGTTTCTACAGGATTACCATAGGTTTGAATATGCTGAGGACGTAATCCTTCATCTTTTTTACCGTTGATATACCACATTCCTTGTCGTGCAGGCCATTGTTTATCATCAAGGTTCATCGATTTAACAATGCGACGAATAAGGCGATATTGATCGTCACTATCAATAATTTGAAAATCTTGTGGTAGGTTTGCATCAAGATAATGTGCGCGTAATAAACGATGAGCCAAGCTATGGAAAGTCCCAATCCACATACCGCCTTGACTGGTACCAATTAAATCTTCAATACGATGACGCATTTCTGCAGCCGCTTTATTGGTAAACGTCACAGCCATAATAGAAAAAGGAGACGCTTGCTCAACAGATAATAACCAAGCGATACGATGTACCAATACGCGTGTTTTACCACTACCTGCGCCAGCAAGCACCAACATATTTATACGAGGTGCGGCCACGGCTTCGCGCTGTTTATCATTAAGGCCTTCTAGCAGATATGAGACGTCCATAATTACCAATCATTTAGTGAGGAAAATACTGTGGATATATACAGAAATAGTCAATAAGCAACAAACTAACAGGATTTCATCCGTGATGCAAAGTAAAGCCTTTTTCAATTGCGTTTATCTCTGCCATTTTGACCTAATATTACGTTAAACCAATTCTATCAGTTTACTTAAATCTGTAATTTCAATATGTGGCATCACGCGAGTTTCACCTTCTTCAAACAAACTACGGTTATCAAGGTTAATCCAGCAAGCTTGTAATCCACTATTAATAGCACCCTCAACATCCGTCACAAGATGATCACCCACATGTAAAATTTGTTTATGAGGTACTTTTAAAAGCGTTGCCGCTTTATCAAACATATCAGAATAAGGCTTAGAGCGACCATCAGGGCCAGCTTTTAAAATATGTGAGAAATACTGCCCTAAACCACAACTTAGCGGGTTTGCATTACCATTTGTAATGGCGATTAAAGGAATTTTTTCTGCTAATTGAGTGAGGACTTGATGTGTATTTTGAGGCACGTTAATACGACTACGCCAATAAGCAAAGTGCGCCATAATTTCATCTGCACCTTGCTTTGCTTTAGCTTCACTGTAGTTGTAATCTAACAACATATTTCTAGCAGCAAGCCAACGCCACTGTGTAATATCGTGAAATATCTCTGGATTATTTTCTATAAGTGGCTTTTTATAGGCATTCACATCTTCTTTTGTGAAATGATTAAAACGCAGATCATATTGACGAATAAAAGCCAGTGTCTCTTTTTCCGTTCTGTCCATCACGGGCACATTGTCATACAGCGTGTCATCTAAATCAAAAGTCATCGCTGCAATTGGCGTCAGAGTTCTGTAAAAGCGCATTATGATTTTTCTCTCTTAGCTCTCGGATGAGCAGCATCATAGACTTTCGCTAAATGCTGAAAATCTAAGTGGGTATAGACTTGGGTAGTCGATAAATTAGCGTGCCCTAATAACTCTTGTACGGCACGTAAATCACCACTGGATTCCAGTAAATGCGTAGCAAACGAGTGGCGTAATTTATGAGGATTCACATGGCTATTTAGTCCTTGCTTTACCCCCCAAAGTTCAAAACGTTTTTGTACACTGCGCACGGATAAACGCTTACCACTTTGAGTTGAGATAAAAACAGCCTTATCTTCTGGTGCATAAAGTTCTCGCATCGGAAACCAATTTTGTAGCCATTCTATCGCTTTTCTTCCTAGAGGAACTTTACGCTCTTTACTTCCTTTACCTAATACACGAACTTCACCTTCATTCAGATCAATATCGTTAATATTGAGATTGGTCAGCTCAGATAAACGCAAACCCGCACCATACATAACCTCTAGCATGGTTCTATCTCTGACAGAAAGGGGATCGTTTAAATCGATATTCATTAATTGGTTTACTTCATCTACATCCATATTTTTAGGAAGATGACGACCTGATTTAGGTGTGCGAATACCTTTCGCTGAATTAACATCCAGCATACCTTGTGCTACTTGCCAATCAAGAAAGCTACGTAACGCAGAAAAGCGCAAAGCCAAGCTGGGCGGCTGTAACCCGCTTCGATGACTTTTTGCCAATAACATACGTACATGTTGGCTTTCAAGTGATCGCCATTGCGTTATTTTTATCTCGACCATCATTCGCACTAAGACCATCAATTGGCGATGGTAATTTTCTACCGTTACAGGACTTAATCTGCGTTCAACTTGAATGTAACGCAGAAATTGCTCGATAACCGTGGTGAGTGTTTCTGGAAGATCACTTGGTTGGCTCATTGTCTTGCCACCCAACGTGTTAATAATTCCGGTAAGATATGGGCTAATTTATCCAACATGACGGTTCCCATTCCTTCCTGAAAATGTTGATTATCTCGGCTATTAAAAATAATCACCCCTAAATCACCGTAATGGCCTAATAATGAGAGTGCAACAGAGCCTGAATGTCGTACATTAGGCATCAACAACATGATCTCTTGCCCATTTAGCGTGCCTAAGTAGTGATTATCATCACCCATACGCTGAATACGGAAATGTTCAAAGGTTTGACGAGAAAGTGCAAGTGCTTGGGCGTCTAAAGGCGGTTGTAATTGCCAGCGATCAGTAAATAGACGTAATTGAACAGAATACAACCCTAACCCTTTAGCCCAGAGGTTTAAACGCTCTAGCATTTCATTGAGGGAATCACTACGGGATAATTCAGTAATTAATAATAACAGCTGACTAAACAGCGATTCATTTTCTGAAGCTTGCTCTATCAGTAAACGCATATCTTCTTCAAGATAGTGAATACGATTACGTTGGCGTGACATTATCCACTCAACTAATGAGACTGTTCCTCTTATGGGATGAGGAACTTTCATTTGCTCAATGTAGCTTGCATTACGGATAAAAAAACCAGGATGCTCTGTGAGGTAACGAACCACTTGTTGATCATTAAGTTCGTTTGTTTCAGGACAACAGAACTGCTCATTTTTATCCGTCATACAGATAGCCTCTCAAAAAATAAAATTATAGCTGGATGATCCCATCATAAATATGTGTCGCAGGCCCTGTCATATAAAGAGGGTTACCCGCTCCTTTCCATTCGATAAATAGCGATCCTCCTGGTAACGTGACTTTCACTCGTTTATCTAATAAACCTTGAGCAATACCGATCGCAACAGCGGCACAAGCCCCGCTACCACAGGCATTTGTTTCACCTGCTCCACGCTCAAACACACGCAAATGAAGGTTATTTCTATCTACGATTTGCATAAAACCAATATTAGCACGTTCAGGGAAACGTTCATGTTGCTCTAACACGGGTCCTAATAATTCAACTTCGGCTGTTTGAATGTCTTCAACTTGAATAACACAATGAGGATTTCCCATTGAAACTACACCGCATAAAACAGTCCGTTCCATTGTCCTGATAATATAGGTCTTTTCCATTTTTTGTGCACGGAAAGGGATTTTTTGAGGATCAAATTCAGGTTCGCCCATGTTGACACACACATCGTCATTATCCATAACATGTAAGGTCATTCTGCCGGACTGCGTACTGACTTTTATCTCTCTTTTATTTGTAAGTCCTTTTAGTCTCACAAATCGAGCAAAACAACGCGCACCATTCCCACATTGTGCAACTTCACTTCCATCCGCATTAAAAATGCGATAATGAAAATCAAGTTCAGGATCATAAGGTGCTTCAACCACCAATAATTGATCAAATCCAACACCAGTGTGGCGATTCGCTAATCGACATATTAATTCTGGTGAAAAATAAACATTTTGGGTCACAGCATCGACCACCATAAAGTCGTTGCCAAGACCATGCATTTTTGAAAATTGCATTTTGCCCCTGCCTGAAACGAAATTACCGTTTCTAAGATTGACTAATTGGTCTGAGTTGAGGCGCCCTCAACTTGCTGGGTTGGCTGGGATGACTGGGTCATTTTTGCCTGAGTATCTTCAGGAGGGAAATAAAGAGGGCCTTTCAAGCCACAACCCGAAAGAGAAATCAGTGTTATTATAGCAAGAGTGCAACGTAAATACGTTTTCATTCGAAATCTGCCTATCAATTATTTGGTTAATATCCTCTATAATCGCAGTTAGATCTCGAAAAGCAAATAGGAAATGAAGATGAACGACAGTGAATTTCACCAATTAGCTGATGAACTCTTGTCAGAAATTGAACAATCTATTGATAATTATGAAGGTGATGCAGATATTGATTGTGAAATCAATGGTGGTGTAATGACCTTAACCTTTGAAAATAATAGCAAAATTATTATTAATCGTCAGGAAGCGTTTCATCAAATTTGGTTAGCGACACGCTCTGGTGGTTATCACTTTGATTGGAAAGATGATCAATGGATTTGTGATAGAAGTAGCGGTGAATTTTTAACCATGCTGGCACAAGCAATAACAGAACAAAGTGGTGATGCGTTTTCTTTTTGAGAAAAACGATTAATCATCATAATGGGAGCTTTTTATGGCTCCCATTTGGGGTTTATTGGCTTGTACTTAATTAAGAATGTTGTACAGCTTTATAATCTGTAAATCCATGCGCAACTAAACTCATCTCAGGTTGTACTTCTTTATTACCCAGATCGGTCAGTTTACCAAAAGATCCTCCTGCAAAAGGCAACACTTGTGTTGATCCTTCCACTTTCACAATTTGATAAAACTGTGGCAAGTTAAAATTAATAAAGCTTGAACCATATGTGAATCGATCATGAGATGAAGAGTAAAAACGGCTAACATCTTTCACTAACTCTTCTTTACTTCCTTCACAATGGGAATAAATTTCGACGCGATTTGCTTCATCTAATATATAGATATTAAAGACATTATTATCTTCTGTTGTTTCAAAGAAAAATTGGATAATCCCTTCACACGCAAAGCCATCAATGACTGCAGGTAAATAACGAGCATCTTTGTCCAGCTTAACAGGCAATCCATGAAGCTTGTTATAAGAGATTGCACCATAAAACTCGATGGCATTTTCTAATTTTTGTACCGACACATTGAGACGTTCAAAAAACAATCCCCACGTTTGCCCCGCAATACGTAACGCTTTAAACCGACCCGGTTCTAAACGATTCGTTGATAAACGCAGTTCAATACATTCCGATACTAGCTGTTGCACACGAGTACGAATTAAACCTCGTAGATGTTGACTATAGCAGAACACTTCAACTGAAGCGGGAGGAGCTGCATCTTGGTGCATTTTACCTAAAATCGTTTTTAACGATTCCAACATAGATTGTGTCCCGCTGAAATGAAGAGTTCTGACTTCATTCCATGAATTACGGTATAACAAATCAATACTACCAATAAGACACTGCTCTTCTTCACCAAAACTAAAAACATCAAGTTTTCTAAAATCAAAGTGAACCACTTGATCAGAAAAACGCTCGGTTGGATCTGTTTCCAAATTGACAATAATGGCTAGATGCCTGATTTCGCAAGGGCTATACAATGCTTTTGGCGTTGGTGCAGGTAAACGAATTGGGAAATGGCTTGACATATCCCTGACTAATTCATTCAGTTTAATTTCATCACAAGAGGATCCCCCTTGATGAATATAAACACGAGAATCTTTCGTTAACAGTCCATTAAAGTAAGACCACGCGACTAATTTATTTAAATAGCGGTTATATTCTAATGGTTGATGTCCAACGATATTTTCAAAATCAGGCGCACGATTATATAAATACCATCCACTACGATTCGCTCGGCCTTGTGGCACATAGATAAAGGTTAAATGTGATTCTGATAAATCAGGTGATATTTGCGGGTTAACCAGGGTGACTTTACCAGGCAATGCTTCAAATGCTGCGTAAAGTTTGCGTGTTAATACACCAATATCCTGTGGACTTGCACTGACACTTAAGTTATTACGACGCGCAAAGCGAATAAGATTGCGATAGCTTTGCATCATTGTATCTAACAGTTCGTTATGCGCATCACGCACCCGCTCGATTTTCCAACTATCACGGGTATCGAGTATCGTTAAACGTTCGTTATCCCATTGCCACTGAGTCACTAATTGCGATAAGACTTGTCGTCTCCAACCTTCGGATTCATTTTGTGTTTTTTCGTTAGATAATTTTTCACACACTTTTAGGTAGAAACAGCGACGAATAAGATCAAGACGAGTTAAATCATTGATAGATAATAAATAGCGAGTAACACGCTCAAGCATCATACAATAAGCATCTAAACCATAATTGACAATTTCGCCACGGTGAAGATGTTGCTTCATCTCTAATGCTAGCAGTTTTCCATTAGGATAATCCGCTGAATAAGCTTCTAATAAAATACTTTTTAATACTGCTTTATAAGGTGAATCGACACTTTTATAAAGTTGCCATAAACTCGCACCGAAATACTCTTCGGCTGAAAGTTCACCTAATCCCCCTAAATCTAACCACTCATTAGGTGTTAATACACCTTGGGCATAAAGGGAGTTAACGTACTCATCATAATGATGTTCTTCTTCTACTGGCACCATCGTCCATAGCAAGCGTTTACCTGCAAGGCGTACCGCGGTACGGTAAAATTCATCAAGTAAAAGAATATGTTGAGTAGAACCACAATCTTCTCCACCTAAGCTACCGCTTGCATGGTGGCGAAATCTATTTTCATCGATTAAAAAAAATGTAACATCAATACCTAGCTCACCAGCCCACAGTTCAATCAGTTGGCATTTGCGTTGTAAAAGCGCACGCTCACCCTGATCCAGCCATGATTGATGGCAGACCCAAATATCAATATCGGAGCAGTGACTTTGCCCAATAGAAGAAGTACTCCCCATCGAGTAGATGCCCGTAATTGGCAACTCTCCGCTGGCATACCCTTCCATTGGCTCATCACATAATGCGTTAACCAGCTTATTGGCCCATTGACGTTGCATGTCATCAGGTTCAAAGAAACATGTACCGTGAGGAACATTTCCTTGTAGGTAGCCGGGTAACTCAGGATGGTGGTAATGCAATAAAACAGGAATTAAACCATAAACCTGTTTAAAAACATCACACATCGATGCAAATGCTCGTTCCAGTCTGAGTTGATTAATCGCATCCAGCCGTTGCTTCAGTGTTTCAATATAAAGATACAAGAGTTTCGCCTGAACAATACTAAGAAGATAGTAGAATCTGAGTTTATAAGTGACCGAGCTTGAGTTATTCCATTATTAATAGATAAAACTTTACTAACAAAATCTCGGAAACGTGATCAATTTAACACCTTGAGCGCAAGGCGTAAAGAGGAACTCAAAATATAGCACCAAGATCTAAAAATGATATTTAAGAGCTTAATCGTGTAAAGCTTTACGATTAATATCTTTATAATCATATAGATGAATCATTTTATTTGTACAAAAAATGACAAGAAAAATATTCCAATCCATCATTTAGCCTACAAAAACCCCTGCTTACTCGATGATGAAACACAAAATAAATTCTGACAAAGCTTAAAAAATAGATAAAAAAGGAAAATAAAGATAACTTATTGATAAGTTTTATTTTTTCTATCTTTTTTTGTTTTTTTACTTTTATATTTAAAATAATAAAAATTTTTTATTATTAATAAAAATGATATTTAAATAATTAATCAATATTCATTAATTAATTATTTAATTTAAAACTCAATTTGTTTTTTTATTTTTATTATTCATCTTTCTTTTATTTAATAATATTTTTGTTAAAATTTATCGTGTTTTTATATATCGGGAGATAATTGCTAAAAAAGATTATTTAAAATAATAGTTGTTTTATCAATATGTTCAGATTAGGCATTATGCTTATCTTACTTGCTGACAAAAAAAATGTTAACAGTCGTATGTTAATGTTTTATATTTGTAAATAACCACACTCTTTATATAGATATAAAAAGAATAAATCTTAGAAAATAAATAAAGCCATTACAATGGATCTCTATTTTGCTTATTTTTTATTTCCTTTTTCTTTTTTTCTTTTTCGATTAATACCTAATTTCTTTCATTGTTATCACCACTCAAAGTGCCTTAACTGGAAAATTGAGCTTTAAAGTGTTAAAACAATGCCTTATTTCTAAACAAAAATATCGCTAATCGCTCGGAAGAGATAATACTATTATGTCAAAAAGTACCATCCGTATTGCTACCCGCCAAAGCCCTCTTGCTATGTGGCAGGCGCTTTATGTGAAAGAACAACTACAACTTGCTCATCCAGGTTTAGTCGTCGAATTAATACCGATGGTCACTAAAGGTGACATCATTTTAGATACACCTTTGGCTAAAGTGGGTGGTAAAGGACTCTTTGTCAAAGAGTTAGAACTTGCGCTACTTGAATCTCGTGCAGATATTGCCGTTCACTCCATGAAAGATGTTCCCATTGATTTTCCTGAAGGTCTAGGGTTAGTAACAATTTGTGAACGCGAAGATCCTCGAGATGCCTTTGTCTCTAATCATTATGATTCGTTAGAGCAACTTCCAGCAGGTAGCATTGTAGGTACATCGAGCTTACGTCGCCAATGTCAGTTAAAAGCACAACGTCCTGATCTGATTATTCGCGATTTACGAGGTAACGTAGGTACTCGCTTAGGGAAATTAGATAACGGCGATTACGATGCCATTATTCTTGCTGTTGCTGGTTTAAAGCGTCTTGGTCTTAATGAACGTATCCGCACACCGTTATCCGCAGAGCAGTCATTACCTGCCGTTGGACAAGGTGCAGTGGGAATTGAATGTCGTTTAAATGATAATGGAACTCGCCAATTATTAGAAGCCCTCAACCATTCTCGTACCGCCATTTGTGTTAAAGCGGAGCGAGCAATGAATACGCGCCTTGAAGGTGGTTGCCAAGTGCCGATTGGAAGCTATGCAATTTGGCAAGATGACAAAATTTGGCTACGGGCATTAGTCGGTTCACCCGATGGCGAAACTGTTTTACGTGGTGAGCGTTTAGTTTCCCCACAAGAAGCTGAAACTGCGGGTATTTCACTGGCTGAAGAGCTTTTAGATAAAGGTGCCAGAGCCATTTTAACAGCAGTGTATCAAGGCAACGCACCCGCATGAGTATTTTAATCACACGCCCTGATCCCGCAGGAAAAGCATTAACCCAGCGTTTAATTGATGCTGGAAAAATAGCGTTTCAGGCCCCCTTAATAGAGATTATTGCGGGTCGAGAACTCTCTTTATTAGATGCTAAACTAAAAAGCTTAAGGGCGGGTGATTGTGTCTTTTTACTTTCTAAAAATGCGGTGTCGTACGCAAACTGGCAACTAAATCAATTACAACAATCATGGCCAGATACGCTATCCTATTATGGGATAGGTAAAAGCACAGCGAAAGATTTCCAACATTTAAGTAGTTTTCCTATTTGCTATCCTGAGCAAGGAGAAACCAGTGAAGATCTTCTTGAGCTTCCTGCTCTTCATCAGGTGAAAAACAAGCGAATATTACTACTTAGAGGTAATGGTGGTCGTGACTTACTCGCAACAACATTGCGTCAACGAGGGGCAATCGTTGATACATGCGAATGTTACCAACGCCTATTTATTCATTATCCTCCTGAGGCTTTTGCGCTTCAGTGGGAAAAAGCACAGGTTGATACTCTTGTTGTCACTAGTGGTGAAATGTTACAACAGCTCTTTGATCTGGTGGCTGAACCTAAGAAAGCATGGCTATTAAACTGCCATTTACTTGTGGTGAGTGAACGATTAGCAACAATAGCAAAAACATTAGGGTGGGAAACCGTCACCGTTGCTGAAAGTGCCAATAATGATGCTTTATTTCGTGCATTAATATAGAACCTAAATGAGACACCGATATGACGGAACAGAAAAATACGAATGACAATAACTTGCCAAAAGAGGCAGCTAAAGCTGATGAGACTGTCCGCTATCAGGAAGTCAAACCTGTTAATAATAAGCGCTCAGGTCTAATTGGAAGTGCTGTTGCTATCCTGGTTATTTTAGCGATAGGTGGTGGTCTTTACTATTACACCAATCAGCAAGCCTCAAAACTAAGTTTAGAAAATCAATCACTAAAATCAGAACTTGCTCAATTACAGCAGTTACAGAATACCTATCAACAACGTTTTGATAATATTGATAGCTTGTTTAACTCACAAAAACAAACTATTGAAAAATTACAAAACGAGCGCCAAGCCACAGAGAATCAAATTCAAGATCTGCAAACTCGATTTGCTGCGATTTCCAGTGCTGATGTCAAAAGTTGGCTATTGGCACAAGCCGATTTTATGGTGAAAATGGCGGGTCGTAAATTATGGAATGACCAAGATGTGGTGACAGCCGTTAGTTTACTGAAAGGCGCTGATAGTAGCTTGGCAGAAATGAATGATCCAAGCTTGCTTGAAATTCGCCGTGCTATTAATGAAGATATCAGTCATCTAGCCGCACTAACCAAAATTGATAACGACGGTACTATTTTACAAATAAATCAATTAGCTAATCAGGTTGATAATCTGCGCTTAGCAGATCTCGAGCGTAATGGCTCACCAATGGATAAAGATGACGAAACCATTTCTGGTTCGCTGTCAGATTGGAAGCAAAACCTCAGTAAAAGCTGGAAGAGCTTTATGGACGACTTTATTACTATTCGTCGTCGAGATACTGAAGCCGTACCTTTATTAGCACCAAACCAAGATATTTATTTACGTGAGAATATTCGTTCACGTTTATTAATTGCTTCCCAAGCTGTTCCTCGCCATCAAACTGAGATTTATCAGCAATCACTTGAAGCAGTATCCACTTGGGTTCGTGCTTATTTCGATACCTCGGATCCTAGTACAACGGCATTTTTAGATACGGTCTCTGAATTAGAGAAACAACCTATTACACTGACAATGCCTGCTGAATTAAAAAGCCCGGTACTGTTAGAAAAACGTGTCGAAAAACAGATCCGTAATTTACTGGCGCAAAATGAGTATACTCAACCGCAAGCTGTTGAAGCTCAAGATGCACAAGCAGTAGTAGAAGCTGAACAGAGTACATCAGAAAGTGCACAAGATGCAGCAGCTGATGCACCAGTAACACAACAAGGAGAATAAGCTTATGTTAAAAATACTGCTCCTTTTTGTGGTGCTTATTGCGGGCATCATCTTTGGCCCAATATTGGCAGGGCATCAAGGCTACGTGCTTATACAAACAGATAATTGGGATATTGAAACCAGTGTTACCAGCCTCGTCATTATGTTTATTTTACTGCAATTGGCGCTGTTGCTAATTGGTTGGAGTTATCGCCGTTTTATTGGCACAGGCTCAAAAGCCTACAGCTGGTTTTCTTTCCGTAAACGTAATCGTGCTCGTAAACAAACCAGTATGGCGTTAATGAAATTAGCAGAAGGCGACTTTAAAGAAGTTGAAAAACTGATGAGTCGCAACGCAGACTATGCGGAACAACCCGTTGTAAACTACCTATTAGCAGCAGAAGCAGCACAACAGCGTGGTGATGAATTCCGAGTTCAGCAACACCTTGAACGAGCAGCTGAACTTGCCGATACCAATCAGCTTCCAGTTGATATTACACGAGTGCGTATTTTATTAGCGCAAAATGAAAATCATGCGGCGCGTACTGGGGTTGATGAATTATTAAATCAAGCACCTCGCCATCCTGAGGTTTTACGTTTAGCTGAAACGGCTTATACCCGAACCGCTGCTTGGCAAGCATTACTTGATATCATTCCATCAATGCAAAAAATTGCGTTGCATACGGATGATGAATTAGAACAATTACGCCAAAAAGCCTACATTGGCATTATGGGACAAAAAATGTCCGAAAGTGGCTGTGATGGGCTAAAAAATTGGTGGAAAGCACAACCACGTAAAGTACATCATGATAATGCATTACGTGTTGTTTTGGCTGAACATCTTATTGAGTGTAACGATCCTATTACGGCTCAAACGATCATATTAGAAGGGATCAAACGTCAATATGATGAGCGTTTGATCTTGCTGTTGCCACGCTTAAAAAATACAGACGCTAACGTGATTTTAAAAGTGCTTAATACATTGATTAAACAACATGGACCAACACCATTACTCAATAGCACATTAGGTCAAATTGCCATGCAACAAGGGCAATGGGCACAAGCAGAAACGGCATTTCGTAATGCGCTAAAACAACGTCCTGATGTTCATGACTTTGCCTGGCTTGCTGATGTCTTAGATAAACAGAAAAAATCTGAGGAGTCGGCCAAAGTACGTAAAGATGCTTTGTTAATGACACTGAAAAAAGATTCTGTCATTTTTGAAGAGCCGAAAAAAAGCCAATAAACTCACAATAGATATCATTTGATCCACAATGTTAAAAACCCTCTTTATGTGAGGGTTTTTTATTTAATTTAAAAGTCATGTTGAAATAACAACACAAGTTCTACACATAAAGTTAAAAACAGATACACCCAAGCGATACGATAAAAACGACAGGGTATTCCTTTCATGTTTTCTTGAACAAACGATAAGTAATATTTTCTTGCTTGGTAAAATACCACAATATAAATCAGTGCGATCCCCTGGCAAAGAAAAGCCACATATTTAGCCCATGATTTTCCACCAATAATCAGCATGATCAAGGGGAGCAAAAAAAACAATAATGGGCCAAACTTTTCAATAAGAAAGAGCCTCTCCTGTGCAAGGTACGCTTTTTGTTTATTTATCATGATACGGCTATCTCCTATCTACCCTCGCACTGGATGATAACGTGATAACGCGATGAACACAAAACGGATAGGCTATATATAGCGTGTAAAAAAGCACATAAAAAAACGCCTGTATAAAACTATACAGGCGTATAAATATACAATCAGGTCTACAGACGGATGGTGCCTCACTCAACGTTTCGTCCTGTTGATGATGAATGATGTTCATCGTTAACCTGGACGTAGGCACCGAATAATCGGCTCTGCATCATTCCTAGGTTTATGAAGCCAATGCTATCATAAGGAGTGGAATGAGCATCTACGATATAAATAATGCATTTAGCGTGCCAATTTTTATTTTCTGATAACAAGAATTACCTGCTACAAAAATATAAGATAACTCATTGAATTTTCGTTTCCCTTTTCTGTTTCACTCTTTTTTTATGATAAAAAGTACATTGTCTGTACTTTCACACAGCGATTGCTAAATAGAAAAGAAAATATAAAGCCAAACGTACGTCTCTTTTTCACGACAAGAAAAACACACAACATATTTAAGACCAATAAATCAAGATGTTAAATGTCACCTATTGGCGACATTAAAAATACCAAGTGTTGGCATTTACCGACACAAAAAATAAAATTCTTATATTTCATATAATTAAAATATATTTTTTTATTAATTTACCTATTCTTTTTATGAAGATAAAAATAAGGTAATAAATTAAATTATTAATAAACCTTAAGTGATAAGACCAGATATCACTTATAAAAAGTGACGTTCTTGTTTACGCTCAATTAAGAATAAGCACTAGAAAAGATAGCCGAAGCTAGAATTGGATATGGATATAGAAAAATAAATATACTTAGTTTAAATATAAGATTATAAATCGCAGATACGAAAAAGCCCCGATAAAATCGGGGCTTTCTCTTATTGGTCGGCGAGAGAGGATTCGAACCTCCGACCCACTGGTCCCAAACCAGTTGCGCTACCAGGCTGCGCTACTCGCCGTCTGAATGACTGCTCTTATCTTGTTTATTGGTGCGAAGGGGGGGACTTGAACCCCCACGTCCGTTAAGACACTAACACCTGAAGCTAGCGCGTCTACCAATTCCGCCACCCTCGCATAAACAATAACTAAGATAAGATGGGGTGGCTAATGGGACTCGAACCCACGACAACTGGAATCACAATCCAGGGCTCTACCAACTGAGCTATAGCCACCATAACAGCTATCTTATTACTTCTTACAACAACGCTCTTCACCGTAACTCTTAGCACGCTTTAATGGCGCGCCCGACAGGATTCGAACCTGAGACCTCTGCCTCCGGAGGGCAGCGCTCTATCCAGCTGAGCTACGGGCGCTTCACGCCGTTGCGGGAGAGGATAGTACGGATTTACACACTGTCTGTCTAGTGCTTTTTGAAAAAAAAAGTTTGTTTGACGATACTTTGTGCATTTCGTCGATAAATGGAGCGTTTTTACGCACTAAACGTCCCGCTAGTATAATAATTAAACAATAAAGATGCTAGGTGAAAGCGTGAATAAATTCTTGATTCAGCCACGCCTAGCAAAAAAGATGTTATTCTTATTACAATTTATTGGAATAGTAATACCCAACAAACTTTAACAGCTTAAATTGACGCTTAATTCGGCTTGGTTGTGATAACAGGCGGTATAACCACTCTAAACCAAGATTCTGCCATGCTTTAGGAGCTCTCTTAACATGACCTGTAAATACGTCATAAGTCCCCCCCACGCCCATATATAATGCATCAGGGTAAATCTCACGACATACACGGATAAATAGCTCTTGCTTAGGTGAACCCATAGCAATAGTCACTATCTTCGCACCAGAGGCCTTTATACGCTCAAATAACCCCTCTCTATCTTGGGGAGTGAAGTAACCATTTTGACTCCCCACAATATTCACATTCCATTGTGCTTTTAGCTTATCTTCTGTTTGAGCAAGAACTTCTGGTTTGCCACCCACAAGAAAGACGGGGGTTTTTTCTTTACCCGCTCTTTCCATCAGGGCTTCCCATAGATCAGCACCGGCAATACGAGAAACATGTGCATCTGGATATTTACGGCGAATACCGCGCACAACACTGATCCCATCCGCATAAAGATAATCGGCTTCGTTAAGCAACTCATTCAAGGCCGTATCGGTTTCTGCGGTAAGGATTTTTTCTGCATTTATGGCAATCAGAGATCCACTTTTTATTTGTGTTCCTTCATAAAGATAATCCAGAAAATGAGCCATATCGCGAAATCCCCAGATATTATGTCCACGGATTGAATACTTCGGAATTGAATTGGATCCCATTACTTTTCCTTTTTCTCTAAACGAGGTTCACTTTGTATTTGACGAGTCACGTAATTACGCACTAATCCCGCACTTTCAAATAACCAATAAAGCAGTTTTGCAACAACCAAACATAAGCCAAAAACCAAACAGAAAAACACAACACGAGAGACAAAGGAATCAACCCCTTCTCGTGCTAAAACAATCATATTAAAAATTGCCCCAAAGCAGAATGCTTGTAAAATAGCGGATTTATAACGATTGCTTTCATTCAACCCTTGCTGATACAACCAATCAAACCACTTAATAATTAATCCCACCACAATTGCACCTAATGGGATAAATACAACCCCTCCCATCACCACCAAAGAACCAATTAAGGTTGGTGAAATTGCAAGACCTGCATGGTAATTAAGGACTTCCCATGTAAAGTAGTTTGCAGAATTGAGTACAACATCCGGACGCTCAGGCCAAACCCACGAAGGAATAAAAACATAAAAATCACGAATAATTGGAGCAAGCCCTTGAAACTCAATCTTGTCATAATTATCAATTAATAACGCTAAGTTTTCCCAAGGGGAGAACGTATCACGGGTTAGGTATAAGAAAGTATAGAAAGCCTCAGCGCCACTGACATCAAGTCCATAGCGTTTTAATGCCAACCAGAACATGCCGACAATACTCATCACCCCTGCAGTAACCAGCATCCACAACGTTATCCAACCACGAACAATGCCGATAAATAGAAACAGAGCAAAAGCGATAATGATATTCGCGCGAGTTCCACCCACAATGATATAAGTTAAAATTCCGAAACCGACCGTTGCACACAAGAAGAAAATCCAACGCTGTTGTGTCGGTTTTAAAAAATAAACCACCAGCATGGCGGGAATAAAGAAATAGAAAAAGCGCTTAAGCGCCACTCCTGATACTTGGCTCGAAAAAATTTGGCTATATGTTTTCAGCTTAAAGAGTAAAAAACCATTTTGTAGGAAAAAAATCCCCACTGTCACAAATGCAATTAATGCCAATAAGATCCAAGTAAGATTGGTTTCTACCCTATTCATCGTAAATAACGACCTAGAAGGGCCACTAACGGGCTTTCTCAACCTAACCTTATAAGTCACATAATAAATCGCATAGAAGCAGGTAGAGGCTAATAATGCGTATAATAATGAATCAACAGAAACAACCGCGACATCAAATTGGAACACCAACATACAGGTCAATGGAAAACCAAAATAGAATGTCAGCAAATAGAGCATTGAGAAAAAAACATTAAAATTAAAGCGAACTCGACGAAACTCTTGATAAGTCAGTAATAAAATAAAACTTAAGGAGATAAAATAAACGAGTGTTAAGCCACCCAGTTCCGCCAATGTCATTGGGGTTCTCCTGTACTTATCTCAATCAACTGCTTCCAACCTTCAGTAAAATTAGGTGCAAAGAAGGCAATATTTTTACGATCAAGCATCAATAATTGACGTTTAGCCTCTTCAATCAGCGCAATATCTAATTTATCACCCGAGAAAAAAACAGGAACATTCTGTTCAGTTAAATCCTGCCAAAATGGGTTTTGACGGCTGATAACAAAAGGAATAGCAAATTGGATAAGCAGGCAAAGTGTGCCAATACCTTGTTGACGATGAAAAATAAAATAGCCTAAATCACATGTTTTTAATAAGGCCAAATAATCATCAAATGCCAGTTTATCACGTAAAATTTCAACCTGATTATCAGGAAGTAACTGATTAACAGCGTGAGAAACTTCGTCAATATAGTTGTGATTATTCTCAGGATATCCCATTGGGATAATCACTTTTGCACGTGATCCATATTGTTCTGCTATTGATTGTAATGCTTCAATATGGCGATTTGATCTGTCTCCTGAATTTCCCACAATAATGGTGATTTGTTGTGCATCAATAGGTAACTTTTCTGCCACCGTCAGTGCAGGATCCATTCTTGTTGGAAAATAAAGCAAACTTGCTGGAATATTAACGTTAAACTGCGCGAAATAGTTAAGATCACCTCGTGTGCCAAATACTCGCCCTACCCGTTTTTGTGCCAACTTGCGAAGAAGATAAAATAGTCTAAATTTGAGTTGCTTAGCATCCTGATACAGATCAGCCCCCCAAATGTGCCACCAAAACTGATGACGCTTAATTTTACCTGTCAGTAATGCCAGCCAAATAGGCGCATTAAATTGGCCTAAAAAAAGGAATCGTTGGTGAATATCGGCTTTTGCCAATGTAATCACTCTCTGCGCAACCTGCTTTTTATCTGCTAAACACTCGATGTCTAAAGCAGAGTAGCTTTCTTGCAGTGAAGTATCTTTACTGGCAACGATAAAACGAGGTTTATATGTTAATCTCGCCTCAGTGACGAGATGGTCGTTAAAAAACCGTAACATTGTGTTGTTATGATGCACAATGTCTGAACCTAGTACGTAAATCAAAGTTGTCATTTGCGCCTGCAATAAATAACGAAAACAGAACTACAGAGAAGGAAGTAAATAATATAGGTTGCCATATAGGCTTGAGCAGCACCCAATGCGCCATATTCAGGAATAAGCCAACGGGAAAATAGTGTTAATAAAGCAAACTGGCTGACTTCGGTGAGAATATAAAAACGCAACGCCGCTTTTGCAATGACCAAATAGCCAAAGACATAAGCGCCTACTTTTAAAACATCACCGACAAGTTGCCATGCAAATAAATCACGCATAGCGACAAATTTATCTGAAAACAGTAACCAAATCGCAAAATCACGCAATAACCACACCATAAAACTGGCAACGGCAACCGCAGGAAGTACAAACTTCAGTGATTTCACGATCTCTTTGGTAATGTCACTCTTTTGCGTTAATCGAGAAAGTGTTGGCAACAAATAAACAGAAAAAGAGGCTGTAATAAACTGTAAGTAAGCATCTGAAATGCTAGTTACACCTTGCCAAATACCAACATCATCCCAGCTATAGTGCTCAGCAAGTAAATTACGCATCATAATATAAGCGACTGGCAACGTAATCGATGTCAGTATCGCCATAATCGTAAATTTACCAAGATGGCTTGCTATTACCTTATCCCAACGAGGTTTAAGCTCACTTAACGCAAATCGTTTACGTTTTAATACTATTACTGTAGCAGGAAATAAGATCAGCGCAGGGACTAATGCTAGCCCAATCAACGCACCGTGATAGCCCGCAAATAAATAGCATAAATAATAAGCAACAACACCAATGATACTACCGGTAATAATTGATAATGCATTACCAGCCGCATCACGATACCCCTTTAATATCGCCAGGAAATAATTGCTATACGCTATTCCCATTTGAATAAAGGCGACGGCTCTTACAATATCTTGATATTGCTGATAATTATCACCAAATAGCACTTGGCTTATCGGTGCTGAGAAAATAAGAAAGACAATAGCTAACAGTGTGGAAAACAGCAGGATCATAGATGATGATGTGCCCAACACATTTTTGCGTTGGCTGTCATCATCTTGATATTGTGCGATTAACTTCGTTACACCATTAAAAATCCCCGCACCAGATAATACGCCGAGTACGGTAATTAATTGGCGAAAATTACCCGCTAATCCCACGCCAGAAGGACCAAAGGAGACAGCGAGTAACTTAACGACAAGCAGACCAGCCCCGATTTTTATCAGGGTTGATCCTGCTGTCCAAATTGATGCTTTAGCTAATGACATAATTAAGCAAAGAAATCGCGAATATGGCTAATAACGGTTTGCTGTTCTTCTTCTGTCATATTGTAGAACATTGGTAAACGCACTAAACGCTCACTTTCTTGTGTAGTGAAAATGTCTTCGCCATCAAAACGACCAAATTTCATACCTGCTGGGCTGGTATGCAATGAGACATAGTGGAAGACAGTTAAAACTCCATGCGCTTTCATATAGTCATTAAACGCCGTACGTTGCTCGATATTGTTCAGTTTGATATAGAACATATGCGCATTGTGTTCTAATCCTTCAGGAACGATTGGAAGCGCTAATAAGCCTTTCTCTGCTAATGGCGTCAATGCATCATAGTAAATCTGCCAAAATGCTAAGCGGCGTTCATTAATCTTTTCAGCTTCTTCAAGCTGTGCCCATAAATAAGCAGCTTGTAAATCTGACATTAAGTAACTAGATCCAATATCACGCCAAGTGTATTTATCTACCTGACCACGGAAAAACTGACTACGATTAGTGCCTTTTTCACGGATAACTTCTGCACGATTGATTAAATCAGGATCGTTAATGAGCGTTGCACCACCTTCACCACCCGATGAATAGTTTTTGGTTTCATGGAAGCTATAGCAACCAATATGACCGATAGTGCCTAATGCCTTACCTTTATAAGTTGACATAACACCTTGTGCAGCATCCTCAATCACAAATAGATGATGCCTTTTTGCAATCGCCATTATCGTGTCCATTTCACACGCAACACCTGCATAATGAACAGGCACGATAGCACGGGTTTTATCTGTAATTGCTGCTTCTATTTTTGTTTCATCGATATTCATAGTATCTGGACGAATATCAACAAAAACAATGGTTGCTCCACGTAATACAAACGCATTAGAGGTCGAAACAAAGGTAAAACTCGGCATAATGACTTCATCGCCTGGTTTGATATCTAATAAGATAGCTGCCATTTCAAGCGATGCTGTACAAGATGGCGTTAACAGCGTTTTATGACAATGAAATTGTTCTTCTAACCACTTTTCACATTTTTTTGTGAAATTGCCATCACCACAAAGCTTGCCACTTTCCATAGCCTGTTTCATGTATTCTAATTCGGTGCCGACAACGGGTGGTTTATTAAACGGAATCATATTATCCCCTGTATAACCAATAAGTGGTGCTCTCTATTAAGCCTCCACTATGTGTGTATAAACGCGAAGCAGCAATATTGCTGATTTGTGTTGCAACATATAGGGTTGAAATACCTTGCTGTTGACACCAAAGCTTCGCGGCCGACATCAGTTGTTTACCAATGCCTTGTCCTGTTCTATTGGGCATTACGGCAAGTAATCCCACTCTTGCTTCACTTTCAGATATTCGACGTAAAGTGACAAAACCACTTACCTTGTTTTCATTATCATAAGTCAACAAACAAAGATCATCGAACGTGCCTAATACCGCTTTTTTCACCCATAATGCATAAAAGCGACTGCTATCGTCTTCTTGATACCATGGCGCTCGAAAACGACTTTGTGCAAAAGCCTCTGATGCCGTTTTCATCAGTAAATGAATATCCGCATCATTGGCTTTTCTAAAACATAGTTCGGGCGCTTTCTTACAAGCATTTTCTATGCCAATTGGAAGCTTAAAATCAATCTCACCTTCCGCAAATTGAAAACCTAATTGACTGAGTTTATCGATGAGTGAAAGCTCATGAGATGCGACTTTAGCTTGAACTAGCGCAAATGCATCAAGCTGTTTGTCTGTTAATACAGGCGCTTGAGCGTCAAACTCAAGGCGCCCTGTTTTGAGTGAGAAAAATTCACTTTCCCACTCAAGATAATTAATATTGGCGAGGACGGACATGTAATAAATCCAATAGATAGCGACCATAACCCGTTTTAGACAGTGATTTTGCACTTTCTCTTACTTGGTCATCATTGAGCCATCCATTACGCCAAGCAATCTCTTCAAGGCATGCCACCTTAAATCCTTGGCGTTTTTCAACTGTTTGAACGAAAGTGCTGGCCTCAATTAAACTGTCATGAGTACCCGTATCTAACCATGCAAAACCACGCCCCAACAGCTCAACATTCAGCTCGCCACACTCAAGATACATTTGATTAATCGACGTAATTTCTAATTCACCACGAATAGACGGTTTTACTTTTTTAGCAAAATCAACCACACGGTTATCGTAGAAATAAAGCCCTGTTACTGCCCAATTAGATTTTGGTTGTTCCGGTTTTTCTTCAATCGACAAGACTTTGAAATTATCGTCAAATTCAACAACACCAAATCGTTCAGGATCCATCACTTGATAACCAAAGATTGTCGCTCCACGTTCACGTTGAGCAACTTGTTTTAGTTTAGGACTAAATCCTTGACCAAAGTAGATATTATCGCCTAACACTAAACAGCAATGATCATCACCAATAAATTCTTCACCCAAAATAAACGCTTGAGCTAAGCCATCTGGCGATGGCTGAATTTTATATTGAAGATGAACACCAAATGCAGAACCATCACCTAATAAACGTTGGAATGAGGTCATATCATCAGGTGTTGTGATGATCAAAATATCTCGAATACCAGCAAGCATCAGAACTGAAAGCGGATAATAGATCATGGGCTTATCGTAGATAGGCAACAACTGTTTCGATACCCCTTTGGTTATCGGATGTAGTCGTGTACCAGAGCCACCCGCTAGAATAATACCTTTCATCATTTATCCTTTTACTTAATCAGTTTCCAAGCCCTAAACGTTCACCTGCATAAGAGCCATCAAGTACGCGTTTCCACCAAGTTTCGTTATTTAAGTACCACAAAACAGTTTTACGAATACCTGATTCAAATGTCTCTTCGGGCTTCCAACCTAATTCAGCTTCAATTTTCGCAGCATCAATGGCGTAACGCAGATCATGCCCCGGTCTGTCTTTTACATACGTAATTAAGTCAACGTATTGAGCAACACCTTCAGGTTTTACTGGATACAACTCTTCTAATAGCGCACAAATTGTTTTAACAACATCAATATTACGGCGCTCATTATGACCGCCAATATTGTAGGTTTTACCCGGTGTTGCTGTTGTGGCGACTAAATAGAGTGCACGAGCATGATCTTCAACATAGAGCCAATCACGAATTTGCTCGCCTTTACCATAGACAGGTAATGGTTTTCCTGAAATCGCATTTAAAATAATTAAAGGGATTAATTTTTCAGGAAAATGGTAAGGCCCATAGTTATTTGAACAATTTGTGATCACCGTGGGTAAACCATAAGTCCGTAACCATGCACGTACTAAATGGTCACTTGATGCTTTAGACGCTGAATAAGGACTACTTGGCGCATAAGGTGTGGTTTCAGTAAAGAAATCATCTGTACCTTCCAAATCACCATACACTTCATCTGTGGAGATGTGATGGAAACGAAATGCCGTTTTCTTCTCTTCTGGGAGAACTTGCCAATAATGGCGAGCAGCTTCCAATAAAGTGTAAGTACCAACAATATTGGTTTCAATAAACGCAGCAGGGCCATCAATAGAACGGTCAACATGGCTTTCAGCCGCTAAATGCATCACAATATCTGGCTGATATTGAAAAAATAAACGGTCAAGTTCTGCCCTATCACAGATATCAACTTGCTCAAAGGCATAGCGTTCACTGTTAGCAACGGGCGCTAATGACTCTACATTACCGGCATAAGTCAGCTTATCCACCACAACAACGCTGTCATTGGTATTTTCAATAATATGTCGAACAACAGCAGAGCCGATAAAACCGGCTCCACCTGTCACTAGAATGCGTTTCAACGCCATACTCCTTTAGTATCTACAATCCATCTTTGAGTGACTTTACTACCTGGGATAGCTTTAAACTGTTGATGATCAACGAGCATTAAGACAATATCAGCGTCTTTCAATGCTTGCTCTGTTGATACTAATTCAGTGATCCCTTTTAGTTTCGTTGGTAACTCATGAATATTAGGTTCAACCGCTAATGTCGTTCCGCTGTGCCAATCTGCCACCTGCTTTGTGATATTCATGGCTGGGCTTTCACGTAAATCATCGATATTCGGTTTAAAAGATAAACCAAAACAAGCAATTTTAATTTCATTGGCACGCTTACCTGTTTCTGTCAGGCAATCTGCAACCGCGGCTTTGACTTGATCAATAACCCATACTGGTTTGCCATCATTAACTAAACGCGCGGTGTGAATTAAGCGGGATTGTTTCGGGTTTTGAGACACGATAAACCAAGGGTCAACCGCAATACAATGTCCCCCAACACCTGGACCTGGTTGTAAAATATTGACGCGAGGGTGGCGATTCGCCAAGCTAATCAGCTCCCAAACATTGATACCTTGATCCGCACAGATAAGCGATAATTCGTTAGCAAATGCGATATTAACATCGCGGAAGCTGTTTTCTGTCAGCTTACACATTTCTGCGGTACGTGCATTAGTGATAACACATTCACCTTCAAGGAAAATTTTATATAATTCGCTCGCACGCTCCGACGATTTACGGTTCATTCCCCCCACAACACGGTCATTGCGAATAAGCTCAATCATGACCTGACCCGGTAATACACGCTCAGGGCAATAAGCGATATCAATATCGGCATCTTCACCTTGTTGGTGAGGGAACGTTAAATCTGGGCGAGATTCTGCTAACCATTCGGCCATCTGTTCTGTAGAGCCAACCGGTGAGGTTGATTCCAGAATAATTAGATCACCTTTTTTCAGTACAGGTGCAATAGAGCGCGCCGCTGATTCAACATAAGCCAAGTCAGGCTCATGTTCGCCTTTAAAAGGTGTTGGTACTGCAATAAGGTAAGCATCTGCTGGCTGTGGCGTGGTGTAGGCTTTTAAGTGACCTTCTTCAACAGCTTGTTTAACAACTTTATCGAGATCAGGCTCAACAATGTGAATTTGACCTTTGTTAATTGTATCAACTGCATGCTGATTAACATCAACACCGATGACGCTTTTTTTACGAGAGGCAAAAGCTGCCGCTGTAGGTAAACCAATGTAGCCGAGGCCGATAACAGAAATAGTTTCAAAACTCATAATGTCACCTGATTTTTTTTCAATGCTTCAAGAATACGTTGGCAGGCATGTCCATCACCATAAGGATTTATCGCCTTACTCATTTGGTGATACGCGTTTTCGTCTGTCAATAAAGAGGTTACTTCGCTAACAATACGTTTAGTGTCTGTTCCCACCAAACGAACAGACCCCGCTTCAACCGCTTCTGGGCGTTCTGTCGTGTCTCGCATTACAAGAACGGGCTTGCCTAATGAAGGGGCTTCTTCTTGAATTCCACCAGAATCAGTCAAAATAAGGTAAGCATGGTTCATTAGATAAACAAATGGGAGATAATCTTGTGGTTGTATCAATTTAATATTATCGATACCGTGAAGAATACGTTGGACAGGTTCACTCACATTAGGGTTTAAGTGAACAGGGTAGACAACTTCAACATCAGGGTGCGCTAATGCGATTTCAGCTAATGCTTGGCAAATACGCTCAAACCCCCCCCCAAAACTTTCGCGACGATGTCCCGTCACAAGGATCATTTTTTTGCCTGGTTGAATAAAAGGATAGTTTACAGCGAGTTCATTTAAGAGTGTTTGATTGCCCATGACTCTATCACTTACCCAAAACAACGCATCAATCACCGTATTTCCTGTGACAAAAATATTTTTATCAGCAACTGCCTCGCGCACTAGGTTTAATTTTGCCGTTTCTGTCGGGGCGAAATGGTACATAGCAAGATGCCCTGCTATAGTACGGTTTGCTTCTTCAGGCCATGGTGAATAAAGATTGCCAGTACGCAATCCAGCCTCCACATGACCAACTGGAATTCGTTGATAGAATGCAGCTAAACTTGCTGCCATCGTTGTCGTTGTATCACCATGCACCAAAACAACATCAGGTTGGAATGATGCTAATACCGGTTTTAACCCTTCTAAAATACGACAGGTAATATCCGTTAAATCTTGTCCTGGTTTCATAATATTGAGATCATAATCTGGTTTGATCTCAAAAAGATTTAATACCTGATCAAGCATTTCTCGATGTTGGGCCGTAACACATACCTTCGCTTCAAACGAATCATCATTTGCTAAAGCGTGCACTAAAGGTGCCATTTTTATCGCTTCAGGGCGTGTGCCAAAAACAGTCAACACTTTCACAGTGGCTCTCTTTTTTTCATTGTTATATCGCTTATTTTTGGGAAAGCAATATGCCCTTATACTCATTACATCAGGTGTCGAAACACCTGATGTTTCGTTATTGTCATCAATGACAACATTTAATAATTATTATTTTTTTAATGAGCTACGTCTTACTAATGCAACACCTGCGCCGACTAACACGCCAATTGCTCCCCAAAGCACCATCATAAAGGCACGGCGAGGGCTATCACGTTTTACAGGATCTTCAGGAGTTCGTAAGAAACGATAAGTTTGGAAGTTATCTTGCAATTTTGCCCCCACAGCGAGGGTCGCTAACATTGCTGTATTTTGATCATAATCGCTATCAAAATCAGCACCTGTCGCCACTAAAGTTTCTAGCTGTGATTGCAATAAAGGAACACCTAGTAAAAACAATTTAGAGTCTGGTAACTCATCAATCGCAATAGATGTCTGTTTTTGAGAAATACCTTGTTTCTCAGCGACTTTTATTGATTGCTCTAATAAGTTAATTTGACGTTGATAAGCCGCTTGAGCCGCCATTTCTTGGCGTTTAACTAACGCTTTCATTGACTGTGTTCTTGTTGCCCATGCTGTTATCACCTCATCATTAAGATGGGTAGATGCTCTTTTATTAGCAAAAGCAATATACTCATTTAATAACTGGCTCGCCTCTTTTGAGGATTCGGCAATGAGTTTAAGTTGATCATTAACCAACTTTTTTTCATCAGCAGGCGTAAATTGAATATTGTTAATTAACTCATCCAATAACGCAGCATTAGCTTGCTCATCACTTTCTTTACGTTGTTTGAAATAATCCGTCTGTAGCCAAAACTCACGACGAGTATCAAACGCAGCAATTTGAGTCACAAACTCTTGATAAGCTTCATCTGAAATAGTTAAGCCTGGGGTTTGTGCTGAGGGATTAATTTGTGTATCAAGATTACGTAAAAACTGAGATTGCGAATAATAACTGCCTAAGTTATTTATCGTTGGTTTCTCTGTCATTGCGATTGCACTCCATTTAGGTTGCATCAAATAAGATGCCCCTAGTGCAATCACAGCAAAAAGCAGAGCGAACCCTATAATCCAGCTTTTTCCTGACCAAAGCGCACAACAAAGACCTCTAATATCGAGTTCATTATCTGGCTGATTACCCTGTCGGGAGGCGTTATTTTCCGAGTTCATCACGTTAAAAAACCTCTGCTTATATTAATGCTGTTGTGTTGCCCTACGTAAGCGACGCTTATGTCGTTTAATAAAACGAGCGACTCGCCACGCGCGTTTAATGCAATAACCATACATAACAAATGCAAGCAAGAATAATGCCAACATGAACCATTCAGGAACAAAAGACAGGTTCTGGCCAATAATACCAATTGCAGCTAATAGTGCAGCTGCCACAGTAATTAAAATAAAGGCTTGGCGAGAGGTGAAACCCGCTCGCATAATCAAGTGATGAATATGTTGACGATCTGGTGAGAAAGGACTCATGCCTTTACGTAAACGACGATACATAATGGCCACCATATCCATAAGCGGAATAGCAATGATCCATAATGCAGTGACTGCTTTTACAGGACGAGGTTGAGTTTGTGTTGAGGCAACTAATAGCCAAATAATAGTAAATCCGATGAGTGTACTCCCCGCATCACCCATAAAGACTTTGAATTTTTTACCGCAAACTCCTAAATTTAACAGGATATAAGGTAAGATAGCCGCAATAAATGAGAAACACCAAAATGCGAGTGCAGAATTACCGCCTTGATATAATAAAATACCAAGAGCACCAAAAGAGACACAAGAAAGACCACCTAATAACCCATCAATACCATCAACCATATTGAAGGCATTAATTGCGGCCCAAACAGCAAATAGTGTAACAATGTAGCCAAAAGGCCCTAAATGCATTTCCCAAGGACCAAAAGCATGGCCCAATGTGTCTAGTTTTAACCCAGCTCCCACCATCATTACAATCCCAACAAAGGCTTGGATTGTTGCTCTAATCTTGACACTAATATCGAAGCGATCATCTAACGCACCGATAAAAACAAGAAGTCCCGCACATGCCAGATACAATTCCTTATGAGGAATATAGATATCTGAAATATAAAATGCGAAAACAATACCAAAATAGACTGAAATCCCGCCCACAAGAGGGATCAATCCATGATGTTTTTTACGATAATTCGGTTTATCCACGAGTCCTATTTTCTTTGCAATTTTACGAGCCAAAAATAAAAATGCGAAAGAAAATAAGAACACATAAAAAACGCTTGTGCTCATTTTTAGTATATCCACAGTACTGTTCTCTATAATAAATATAGCTGGTTATTTTACCCTTCCCTGTGTTTTTATTCTTTTTCCAGCTCACCACGACGAGTTCATTCGAAAACCCACCACCCTTCATCAATTATAAGTTTTCCTTAACTATGTTTATTGATGCCATCGCTATTTTTATCAATTATTAACTCATGCAATATATATACCAACTTCTCATTAAGATATCGCACTCAAAATTTAATTAACCCATCAAAAATAAAAACAAAAAACGCCACAAAGAGTGTGGCGTTTTGTATCATATCGTCATTCCAACAAAGTAAATGGACTTAACAGCATATAAATTGAGGTGATATTACTTACTTCTGTAATAGAGCACACTCTTTTAATATTTTAACTTTGTTATCAGCCCAAGAACGTTATTAACAAATTTTATGAGCGTTTCATAAAGTCGAAGAATTCTTCATTTGTCTTCGTCATCGCTAATTTATTAATGAGGAATTCCATTGCGTCGATCTCACCCATTGGGTGAATAATCTTACGCAAGATCCACATTTTTTGTAGCTCATCTTGCGTTGTTAGCAATTCTTCTTTACGTGTACCAGAACGATTATAATCGATCGCTGGGAAAACACGTTTTTCAGCAATTTTACGAGACAGGTGTAATTCCATATTACCTGTACCTTTAAATTCTTCGTAGATAACTTCATCCATTTTAGAACCCGTATCAACGAGTGCTGTAGCAATGATCGTTAAGCTACCACCTTCTTCAACATTCCGCGCTGCACCAAAGAAACGTTTAGGACGATGCAATGCGTTTGCATCCACCCCTCCCGTTAACACTTTGCCTGAAGAAGGTACAACAGTGTTATAAGCTCGCGCTAAACGAGTAATAGAGTCTAACAGGATGATAACGTCTTTTTTATGCTCAACTAAGCGTTTTGCTTTTTCAATGACCATCTCTGCAACTTGTACGTGCCGAGAAGCCGGTTCATCAAAGGTCGATGCGATAACTTCACCTTTTACCAATCGTTGCATCTCGGTTACTTCTTCTGGACGTTCATCAATCAGAAGTACCATCAATACGCAATCAGGGTAATTATGAGCAATATTTGCTGCGATATTTTGCAACAACATTGTTTTACCCGCTTTTGGTGGAGCAACGATAAGACCACGCTGACCACGACCAATTGGAGCCGCTAAGTCAAGAACTCGCGCAGTTAAGTCTTCTGTTGAACCATTACCACGTTCCATGCGTAAACGATTATTAGCATGTAAAGGTGTTAAGTTTTCAAAGAGGATTTTACTGCGGGCATTTTCTGGTTTATCAAAGTTAACTTCATTAACTTTTAGGAGGGCAAAATAGCGTTCACCTTCTTTAGGAGGACGAATTTTCCCGGCAATGGTGTCACCAGTGCGAAGGTTGAAACGGCGAATTTGGCTTGGAGAAACATAGATATCATCGGGACCAGCAAGGTAGGAACTGTCTGCGGAACGTAGGAAGCCGAAGCCATCCTGCAATATTTCCAGCACACCGTCACCGAAAATATCTTCTCCACTTTTCGCGTGTTGCTTCAAGATAGAGAAAATAATGTCTTGTTTTCTCATTCGAGCCAGGTTCTCTAGCCCCATATTTTCGCCAAGTGCTATCAGTTCTGATACCGGCGTATTTTTTAATTCGGTAAGATTCATAATGGTGGGTTCTTAATAACTCGGGGTAACTCTCGAACTATGAACGTGAATAGTATAACAGCGAATCGCTGTCAGTTTCGTCATGTGTAAAATTACAGATTATAACTTTCTAACATAAGGGTATAACTAAAATGATAATGTTAGAGAGTATTAATACTATTAGACCAGCCTGCTTTATCCCCAAAGAAGTGACATTCATTATTGCGATGCTATGAGCGTACTTTCAACTTATGGGTTAGGAACATATTTGGAAAAATTTATATTCCCTGAATACTATAGATTATTCTAAGGCAACTTGACTGGTTAGATGAATTCAGATTACTTATATTAAATATCATATTAGATTGAATATCATATCATGTTATTCAATTCTATTACTTAGTACACTTGATATTCAATATCTCAGACTTATTTAATCGTGTCTAATCATATTGACAAGAAGATCCGATATATTATGTAAGTAAGTGGCGCTAACTTATCATGCTTCGAAGCGGACGTCTAGCGGTCAATAACAGAAATACTGACAAGGTCTAAACGTCCTACTTTATTTTTGATATCTAAATCAAATTAGATATTTTCGTCTAAAAACTCTTTCAGTTGAGTTTTTGACAACGCACCAACTTTAGTTGCAGCCACTGCACCGTTTTTGAATAAAATGAGGGTAGGAATACCGCGAATACCGAATTTTGGTGCTGTTAGCGGGTTTTGATCGATGTTTAGCTTCGCAACTGTTAATTTACCAGCGTATTCTGTTGCAACTTCATCTAGAATAGGAGCAATCATTTTACAAGGGCCACACCATTCAGCCCAGAAATCAACGAGCACGGGGCCGGTTGCTTTTAATACATCAGCATCGAATTTGCTGTCAGATAAGTGAAGGATTTTATCGCTCATTGTTCTACTCCAAAGAATAATATTGACCGTACCAGTGTAACATTAAATAACAAAAGTCCGTCTGCATTTCAGCGGATAAACTTTTGTAATGCAACCCATAACTGATATTCTATTACATTATGAGCAAAACATATTTGACAGAAAAGAAGTTTTCCGACTTCGCCTTGCATCCAAAAGTGATAGAAGCCCTTGAGAAAAAAGGGTTCTCTAATTGTACACAAATTCAGGCATTGACGTTACCTATCACTGTGAAAGGTCAAGACATTGCCGGGCAAGCCCAAACAGGAACAGGAAAAACGTTGGCGTTTTTAACTTCAACGTTTCATTATCTTTTAACTCACCCTGCAAAAGAGGGGCATGAAACTAATCAACCTCGTGCTCTTATTATGGCACCCACACGCGAATTAGCCGTACAGATTTATTCTGATGCTAAAGAAATTGCGCAAAATACAGGGATAAAAATGGGTCTCGCTTATGGTGGCGATGGCTATGATGAACAACTAAAAGTATTAAGTAAGGGTGTCGATATTGTTATTGGCACAACTGGGCGATTAATTGACTACGTTAAGCAAGGCCATATCAATCTTAACGCAATCCAAGTTGTAGTACTTGATGAAGCTGACAGAATGTACGATCTCGGCTTTATCAAAGATATTCGTTGGCTCTTCCGCCGTATGCCAGTTGCAGCTGAACGTATGAACATGTTGTTCTCTGCGACACTCTCTTACCGTGTAAGAGAACTTGCTTTTGAACAAATGAATAATCCAGAATACGTTGAAGTTGAACCTGAACAAAAAACAGGTTTTAGTATAAAAGAAGAGCTTTTTTATCCTTCAAACGAAGAAAAAATGCGTCTTCTTCAAACGTTAATTGAAGAAGAATGGCCTGATCGCTGTATCATTTTTGCCAATACAAAACATCGTTGTGATGATATCTGGGCGCATCTTGCTGCCGATGGACATCGTGTTGGTTTATTAACAGGTGATGTTCCTCAGAAAAAACGTCTGCGTATTTTAGACGATTTTACCCAAGGTAATATTGATATTCTGGTTGCTACTGATGTTGCAGCTAGAGGTCTTCATATTCCATCAGTAACACATGTTTTTAACTATGATTTACCTGATGATTGTGAAGATTATGTTCACCGCATTGGTAGAACAGGACGTGCAGGTAATAGTGGTAATTCAATCAGTCTTGCATGTGAAGAATATGCGCTAAATTTACCAGCGATTGAGACGTATATTCAACATGCTATTCCTGTGAGTAAATATAATAGTGATGCGTTATTGACAGATCTTCCTGAGCCTAAACGTCGTCACCGTCCTCGCCAAGGTCAACCTCGTCGCAATAATGCGCCGTCGCGAAACAGAGGAAATAATACTCAACGTAACAACCGAAATAAACGCCCGAGTCATCCATAAATTATGCTGAAATCTTCATCACTTTATGCTGCTATTGATTTAGGTTCTAACAGTTTTCATATGTTAGTCGTTCGAGAAATTGCGGGATCAATACAAGTACTTTCTCGCGTAAAACGTAAAGTTCGACTCGCTGCTGGCCTAAACAGTGAAAATGAATTGTCAGAACAGGCAATGGAACGCGGTTGGCAATGTTTACGACTTTTTTCTGAATATCTACGTGATATTCCAGCTGAACAAATCAGAATTGTCGCAACAGCCACATTACGTATTGCCAAAAATGCAGATATTTTTGTCGCTAAAGCGTCTGAAATACTTGGTAATACGGTTCATGTTATTAGTGGTGAGGAAGAAGCGCGCCTTATCTACCGTGGTGTTGCACATACTACAGGTGGTGCAGAGCAACGTTTAGTGGTCGATATTGGCGGTGGAAGTACAGAGCTAGTTACAGGTACTGGCGCTAAAACAACGCAATTAATGAGCCTCAGCATGGGGTGTGTGACTTGGTTAGAGCGCTATTTTACTGATCGCAGTCTAACTCACGAAAATTTTGCCAAAGCTCAAGATGCAGCTAAAGCGATACTCGCGCCTGTTGCTGAGAAATTAATTGAACAAGGCTGGCAAGTCTGTGTGGGAGCATCAGGCACTGTTCAAGCCCTGCAAGAAATTATGATTGCGCAAGGAATGGATGAATTAATTACCTTGCCTAAATTAGAACGACTTAAACATAAAGCCATTGAATGTGGAAAATTAGAAGAGTTGGAAATTGATGGGCTCACCTTCGAGCGAGCCTTAGTGTTTCCAAGTGGGCTAGCTATCTTGATCGCTATATTTGAAACCTTGCACATTGAAAATATGATCCTCGCAGGAGGCGCATTACGAGAAGGTTTAGTCTACGGTATGTTACATCTGCCTATTGAGCAAGATATTCGCCAACGTACTCTACGTAATATCCAACGTCGTTTTCAAATTGATATTGAGCAAGCACACCGCGTACAACAACTGGCTGAACACTTTTTTATTCAAGTCAGTAAAAGTTGGCAGTTAGATAATCGCTGTCGTGAATTACTTAATAGTGCCAGTGCATTACATGAAATTGGCCTGAGTGTTGATTTCCGCCAAGCATCATCGCATGCAAGCTACCTGCTTTCTCACCTTGATTTACCAGGATATACACCTGCACAACGACGTTTATTAGCGTCGTTGTTAAAAAATCAAACAGGTATTATCGATCTTGGTCCTCTGAATCATCAAAATGCATTGCCGATGAATCAAGCTAATCGATTGGTACGTTTACTACGATTAGCCATTATTTTCGCTAGCCGTCGTCGCGATGATACACTCCCCGCATTACGATTACGTACCGAGGACGAAACGCTCATTATTACTCTACCTTATCAATGGCTTAGTGAACATCCGTTACGTGCTGAAAATCTCCAAGAAGAGATCCAGCTACAGAGTTATGTGCATTGGTCATTAATGGTTGAAGAACAAAATAGCTCTCGTATAAGTTAACCACATTTTACTGAGGCAAAATAAAAACCCCTTGAACATTAAGGTGTCAAGGGGTTAATAATTAATAATAAGACTTATTCAGGTTTATGCTTTGCCAGCATCGCTCTTAACCCCGCCACACCCCGCTGCCCTTTTTCTTGCTTTTCTTCTGCACTTAACACTTTCTTTTTATTCGTATCCCAATTTAAATCATCTTGAGGTAATTCGTACAGAAAACGACTCGGATCAGGTCGAATTAATTCACCATATTGGCGTCTTTCTTTGCATAATGTAAATGTTAGTGTTTTTTGTGCACGAGTAATACCCACATAAGCCAGGCGTCGCTCTTCTTCTACATTATCTTCGTCAATACTACTTTGATGAGGTAAAATCCCTTCTTCCATTCCCACTAAAAACACGTGTGGAAATTCAAGGCCTTTAGAAGCATGTAGAGTCATTAACTGAACTTGATCTAGCTCTTCTTCTGTTTCACCTCGCTCCATCATATCGCGCAAAGTAAAACGGTTAACCACTTGAGAAAGCGTCATAGGTTCATGTAATTCATCACCTTCTAGCATTTCACTCATCCATGAAAATAGCTGATTAATATTCTTCATCCTCATTTCAGCCGCTTTTGCACTACTTGAGGTTTCATATAACCAGCTTTCATAATCCATTTCATGAAGTAAATCACGCACCGCTAATAAAGGTTCTCGTTCTGCCTTTTGTACAATTCGCGACATCCATTGTGAAAAAGCATGCAATGAATTTAAACCTCGCCCAGTTAGCGTTTGGCTTAATCCTAAATCAAAACAGGCATTGTATAAGCTTTTATCTCGAACTTTTGCCCATTCGCCTAATTTTTGGATTGTCATCGGTCCAATTTCACGACGAGGTTTATTCACAATACGTAAAAATGCCGCGTCATCATCAGGATTAGTAATGACTCGCAAATAGGCAAGAATATCTTTTATCTCCTCTCGCGAGAAAAAGGAGGTTTCCCCCGAAATACGATAGGGAATACGATTTTGCATCAAGTATTTTTCGAAAATACGAGACTGGTGGTTACCACGATAAAGTATCGCGTAATCTTTATAATTCGTTTTATTAATAAAATGATGAGCAATTAATTCACCCGCAACACGTTCAGCTTCATGCTCTTCATTATTGGCGGTTAAAACGCGAAGTTCATCACCATAACCTAATTCTGAAAATAACCGTTTTTCAAAAACATGGGGATTATTTTCAATCAAGATATTCGCTGATTTTAAAATACGCCCTGAAGATCGATAGTTTTGCTCAAGTTTGATCACATTCAGTTGTGGAAAGTCTTTTTGTAACAACGCTAAATTTTGAGGACGAGCGCCACGCCACGAATAAATAGATTGGTCATCATCACCTACAACGGTAAAACGGGCTCTTTCACCCACCAACCATTTTACCAATTCATATTGGCTTGTATTAGTATCTTGGTATTCATCCACCAGCAAATAACGGATACGTCTTTGCCAGCGTTCTCTGACTTCTTCATTTGTGCGCAGTAATAAAGTTGGTCGGCAAATTAAGTCATCAAAGTCGAGCACGTTACAACTACGCAGATGTTGCTCATAACGTCGAAAGCATTCAGCAAATGTATGGTCTTGTTGCGATCTCGCCATTCCGATTGCTTGCTCTGGTGTGAGCATATCGTTTTTCCAGTTAGAGATTTGGCTCTTTAACTGAGAAAGTAAATCTTTATCTTCTTCTAATAAATCTGCCGTTAATTCTTTGAGTAGTGCAGATTGGTCTTGATCATCAAATAATGAAAATTTAGCTTTAATCCCTAATACTTTGTATTCGCGTTTAATAATTTCTAGTCCCAATGTATGGAACGTTGAGATCATTAATCCCTTCGCTTCTTGGCGACCTAAAGTTTGAGCAACACGCTCTTTCATTTCACGCGCAGCTTTATTGGTAAACGTAACAGCTGTAATTTGTTTTGCTGGGTATTGGCATTGACGAATAAGGTGCGCAATTTTATTAGTAATAACCCGTGTTTTACCCGACCCTGCTCCTGCCAAGACCAAGCAAGGGCCTGACACATATTCTACTGCTTTTTGCTGACCGGGATTTAATCGCATACTTTTTCCAAACTTCATTAACTAAGAACATAACGGGGGATAATTGTAGCAGAAAGCGCTCAAAGTCTTGAGTATTCCCTCTTTCAATTTTCCTCATACTATAAAAAACAAAAAACCGCATTCCATTAAGAAATGCGGTTTAAAATAAAATTTAATCTTCAATCTTCGCTTATTTTTCTAAGCTATTTGCGTGAGAAGAAGGCGACAACGGAGGTTATCGCGTAAATAGCGACGAAAAATTAATTACCAACTGCAATCTTCTTCATATCCGTCATATACCCACGCAACGTTTTACCTACGGCTTCAATGGGGTGCTGACGAATGGCTTCATTGATATCACGTAACTGTGCGTTATCTGTCCCATTATCTTGAACTTTCTTCGCTAAATCGCCAGGTTGCAGTGTTGCCATAAACTCTTTCAACATCGGCACAACGGCAAATGAAAACAGATAGTTACCATATTCTGCGGTATCTGAGATAACCACATTCATTTCATATAAACGCTTACGAGCAATAGTATTTGCGATCAATGGTAATTCATGCAGTGATTCATAATAGGCTGATTCAGCAAAGATCCCCGCTTCAATCATCGTATCAAAGGCTAATTCAACACCAGCTTTCACCATCGCAACCATTAATACACCGTGATCAAAGTACTCTTGTTCGCTGATTTTACCCTCATATTCAGGGTAGTTTTCAAAAGCACTTGCGCCAGTCTCTTCACGCCATGTCAGCAAGTTTTTATCATCATTTGCCCAGTCTGCCATCATGGTTTCAGAGAATTTACCTGAAATAATATCATCCATATGCTTTGCAAACAGTGGCGCCATAATTTCTTTCAATTGCTCTGATAACGCATAAGCACGCATTTTCGCTGGATTAGATAATCTGTCCATCATTAAGGTGATACCACCTTGCTTCAATGCCTCTGTAATGGTCTCCCAGCCAAACTGAATTAACTTACCTGCATAACCTGGCTCTACACCATCAGCAACCATTTTGTCATAACATAACAGTGAACCTGCTTGTAACATACCACACAGAATAGTTTGCTCACCCATTAAGTCTGATTTTACTTCGGCTACGAATGATGACTCTAAAACGCCAGCACGATGTCCACCAGTTGCTGCAGCCCATGCTTTGGCAATAGCCATACCTTCACCTTTTGCATCGTTCTCTGGGTGAACTGCAATCAGTGTCGGAACACCAAAACCACGCTTATATTCTTCGCGCACTTCGGTACCAGGGCATTTCGGTGCAACCATCACAACGGTGATGTCATCACGAATTTTTTCGCCCACTTCAACGATATTAAAACCATGAGAATAGCCTAATGCAGCACCTGATTTCATCAGCGGTTGAACCGCTTGAACAACCGCTGAGTGTTGTTTGTCTGGCGTTAAGTTAACGACTAAATCTGCTTGTGGGATCAGTGCTTCATAAGTTCCGACTTCAAAACCGTTTTCAGTCGCTCGACGCCATGATGCACGTTTTTCATTAATTGCTTCTTGGCGTAATGCATAGGCGATATTCAAGCCAGAATCACGCATATTTAAGCCTTGGTTAAGACCTTGTGCGCCACAACCAATGATAACGACTTTTTTGCCTTTCAGATAATTTGCTTCATCAGCAAATTCTTCACGCGACATAAAACGACATTTACCTAATTGCGATAACTGCTGACGCAGATTCAATGTATTAAAATAATTTGCCATAGAAGACTCCAAAATCGTTGTGTATGTGTTTGCTATTATTATCCCCACTCTCCGTGAGGTGTTGCATGACTTTACTATAGGGGATGAAAGCCATTGCTTAAATTGATATATTTACAAGATAATGTTGCAAAAAATGCAACGTTCTTTTTCTTTACTTCAAATAGGTGGCTGACAATGGATATTCGAGATCTCAAGCTTTTCTTGCATTTAGCGGAAAGTTGTCATTTCACCAAGACTGCACATGCCATGCATGTCAGCCCTTCTACGCTATCTCGTCAAATTCAACGTCTTGAAGAAAGCTTAGGCCACCCACTTTTTTTACGTGACAACCGACAAGTCACTCTTACTGATGCTGGCGAACAATTAAAGCGCTATGCCCAACAAACCTTGTTGCAATATAAGCAACTTAAACACACGCTAAATCAAAATAGCCCTAGCCTTTCTGGTGAGTTACGCCTATTTTGTTCTGTTACTGCCGCTTACAGTCATTTACCCCCTATTCTTGACCGTTTTCGAGCTGAAAACCCATTAGTCGAAATAAAACTCACGACAGGTGATGCCGCTGATGCTGTTGATAAAGTGCAATCTGACGAAGCGGATTTAGGTATTGCAGGGAAACCGGAAAAACTACCGGAAAATATTTGCTTCGAAAAAATAGGCGAAATCCCATTAGTGCTAATTGCACCAGCGCTACCTTGTAATGTTCGCCATCTTGCCACGCAAGAGAAACCCGACTGGCTCAATATTCCGTTTATCATTCCTGAACATGGTCCATCACGACAACGAATTGCGTTATGGTTTAAGCGACATCGTATCCATAACCCTTTAATTTATGCGACGGTTTCAGGACATGAAGCAATTGTCTCAATGGTCGCATTAGGTTGTGGTATTGCGCTTATTCCACAAGTTGTCGTTGATAACTGCCCAGAGCCCGTTCGTAATCGCATCTCGTTGCTTGATAATATTTCAATGGTAGAGCCTTTCGAGCTAGGCGTTTGTGGATTAAACAAACGCCTTAAAGAGCCTGTGATCAGCGCGTTTTGGCGATTACTCCACGACTAAACTTTTTGTTTGTGGTGACAGGAACAACTGAAAAGAGGGATTTCCTGTCTCATCATGATATTCATACCCCAAGTCATCTAAATGCCGTTCAAAGCGCCCTTCGGTCTCAGGTAATTCAAATGCCACCAGCACTCGTCCATAATCAGTACCATGACTACGATAATGGAATAGTGTGATATTCCAGTAAGTCCCTAATGTTTTTAAAAACTTCATTAAAGCACCTGGCGATTCAGGGAACTCGAAACTAAAAAGACGCTCTTTAAGCGGTTTATTAGGACGACCACCCACCATATAACGCACATGCAATTTTGCCATTTCATCATCAGATAAATCAGCAACTTGATAACCAGCGACTGTCAGCTCGCGTAAGATTTCTTTACGCTCTTGTAGCCCTTGACTTAAACGCACTCCGACAAAAATACGTGCATTTTCAGGATCAGCATCGCTATAACGATAATTAAATTCAGTGACAACGCGTTGACCTAAAATTTGGCAAAAACGTAAAAAACTGCCTTTTTGTTCAGGAATAGTCACCGCAAACAGGGCTTCACGTTTCTCACCCAATTCACAACGCTCAGAAACATAACGTAAACCATGAAAATTCACATTTGCACCAGAAAGTACATGGGCTAAACGTTCCCCTTTTATTTGATGCTCTTCAACGTATTTTTTAAGTCCTGCTAATGCCAATGCGCCTGAAGGCTCTGCAATTGCTCTCACATCTTCAAATAAATCTTTTACTGCGGCACAAATAGCATCGCTATCAACAGTGATCACATCATCAACATATTTTTGGCATAAACGGAAAGTTTCATCGCCAATACGTTTAACCGCAACACCCTCTGCAAATAATCCAACTCTTGCTAATTCAACGGGATGTCCTGCCTCTAAAGCCGCTTTTAAACATGCAGCTTCTTCAGCTTCCACACCAATCACCTTAATCTCTGGCATAAGTTGTTTTATTAATACCGCGACACCTGCAATTAAACCACCGCCACCAACAGGCACAAAAATACGGTCAAGATGAACATCTTGTTGTAAAAGTTCCATTGCCAATGTTGCTTGTCCTGCAATTACCGCAGGATGATCAAAAGGCGGGACAAAGGTGTATCCCATCTCTTCAGATAGCGCGATAGCTTTTGCTTTGGCTTCATCAAAATTAGCACCATAAAGCAACGCTTCTCCACCAAATTGGCGAACAGCATCAACTTTGATATCTGCTGTTGCCACTGGCATCACAATGAGTGCTTTTACTCCCATTCGATTGGCTGACAACGCAACACCTTGTGCGTGGTTCCCCGCTGACGCCGTCACGACACCTTTCGCTTTTTGCTCAGGCGTTAATCCAGCAATCATGGTATAAGCACCACGTAATTTAAAGCTATGAACTGGTTGTCTGTCTTCACGCTTAACTAAAATCGTATTTTCTAAACGTTCAGAGATTTTTGTCATCTCTTGAAGCGGAGTTACTATTGCGGCTTCATAAACAGGTGCGCTCAGCGCCGCTTTTAAATATTCAGCGCTACTTGGCGCTGAATTTAAAGGTCTAAAGGCAGCCATTTCTTAGCCCCCTAATTTAGATTTATCACGCACCGCACCTTTATCGGCACTGGTGGCTAAAGAGGCATAAGCACGTAAGGCAAACGAAACTTGGCGCTGTCTATTTTGTGGTGTCCATGCTTTATCACCACGGGCATTTTGTGCATCACGACGAGTTGATAACGTTTTATCATCTACCTTTAATGAGATCTCTCGGGTTGGAATATTGATAGAGACAATATCGCCTTCTTCCACTAAACCAATGACGCCACCATTTGCCGCTTCAGGTGAAACATGCCCAATAGATAAACCTGATGTTCCACCAGAGAAACGACCATCGGTGATAAGTGCGCAAGCTTTTCCTAATCCCATTGATTTTAAATAAGAGGTTGGATATAGCATCTCTTGCATACCTGGACCACCTTTAGGTCCTTCGTAGCGAATAATTACCACATCGCCTGCCACTACTTTTCCACCTAAAATAGCCTCTACCGCATCATCTTGGCTTTCATACACTTTAGCAGGACCACTAAAGATTAAATTATCTTCATCAACACCGGCAGTTTTAACAATACAACCATCTTCCGCTAAATTACCGGATAACACCGCTAATCCACCATCTTGGCTATAAGCATGCTCTTTACTGCGGATACATCCATTTTCACGATCGGTATCTAAGGTTGGCCAACGACAATTTTGAGAAAAAGCTTTTGTTGTACGAATACCTGCAGGACCTGCTTGGAACATGGATTTTACTTGCTCATCTTGAGTTAACATCACATCATATTTCGCTAACGTTTCTGGCAAGCTTAACCCTAAGATATTACCCACATTGCGATTGAGTAATCCGGCTCGGTCTAATTCACCTAAAATCCCCATAACTCCCCCCGCACGGTGAACATCTTCCATATGATATTTTTGCGTACTTGGTGCCACTTTACATAAATGAGGAACTTGGCGAGAAAGTCTGTCGATATCTTCCATAGTGAAATCAACCTCACCTTCTTGTGCGGCTGCTAATAAATGCAGAACCGTATTTGTCGAGCCTCCCATTGCAATATCTAAGATCATCGCATTTTCAAAGGCTTCTTTTTTAGCGATATTGCGCGGTAATGCAGATTCATCATCTTTTTCATAATAGCGCTTAGTTAATTCAACAATACGCTTACCAGCATTGATAAACAGTGTTTCACGATCAGCGTGTGTCGCTAATAATGAACCATTTCCGGGTTGAGATAATCCTAGTGCTTCTGTTAAACAGTTCATGGAGTTTGCAGTAAACATACCTGAACACGATCCGCACGTTGGGCAAGCCGATCGTTCGATTTGCTCACTATCAGCATCACTCACATTTGGATTTGCGCCTTGGATCATGGCATCCACCAGATCCAGCTTGATCAGTTGATCTGAAAGCTTCGTTTTCCCCGCTTCCATAGGGCCACCTGAAACAAAAATAACAGGGATATTTAAGCGTAAAGACGCCATTAACATACCTGGGGTGATCTTGTCACAGTTTGAGATACACACCATTGCATCAGCACAGTGCGCATTAACCATATACTCAACAGAATCAGCAATAAGTTCACGCGATGGTAAAGAATAGAGCATACCACCGTGCCCCATTGCGATACCGTCATCAACTGCAATGGTATTAAATTCTTTAGCAACACCACCCGCGGCTTCAATTTGCTCAGCAACCAGTTTTCCTAAATCCCGCAGGTGCACATGACCAGGTACAAATTGCGTAAATGAGTTCACAACTGCGATAATGGGTTTACCAAAATCAGCATCAGTCATACCCGTTGCACGCCATAAGGCACGGGCTCCAGCCATATTACGGCCATGTGTCGTTGTTGCTGAACGGTATTTAGGCATTTTTCACACTCCTGCGATAAAGAAAGCGAGTAGGGAACATCTACCCGCTAAACAAATTTATTTGATTATGTTTATGAATTGATTGGATCTAACCAGCCGTATTTATCTTCTGTTTCCCCCGTAAATAGACCAAAGAACGCTTTTTGAATCGCTTTGGTCACAGGGCCACAACGTCCGATACCTACTTGGATACCATCAACGCTACGTACCGGTGTAATTTCTGCTGCTGTACCGGACATAAAGACTTCATCTGCAAGATAAAGTGATTCCCGAGAAAGTACTTGCTCACGGACTTCATAACCCAGAGCTTTTGCCAGTTTAATAATGGCATCACGAGTGATCCCTGGCAGAGCTGACGACGTAAATGGAGGCGTAAAGATAACCCCATCTTTTACCTCAAATAAGTTTTCACCCGCACCTTCAGATAAATAGCCATGAACATCTAACGCTATCCCTTCTTGATAGCCATGACGACGCGCTTCACTACCCACTAATAATGAAGATAAATAGTTACCACCGGCTTTTGCTGCAGTTGGGATCGTATTTGGAGCTGCACGATGCCAAGAAGAAACCATCGCATCGATGCCTTTATCTAAGGCTTCTTCACCAAGGTAGGCTCCCCAAGGGAATGCAGCAATAATCACATCTGTCTTATAACCCGCTGGTGGATTCACCCCCATACCAACATCACCAATGAAAACTAATGGACGAATATAAGCACTGACCAATTTGTTTTTACGTAAAGTTGCGCGACATGCTTCCATTAATTCGTCAACACTTTGCTCAACAGGCATACGATAAATTTTTGCTGAATCATGTAAACGTTGCATATGTTCACGATGGCGAAAGACCACAGGACCCTTATGAGAATCATAACAACGCACACCTTCAAACACAGAAGTTCCATAATGTAATGCGTGAGACATAACATGTACTTTTGCCTCAGCCCATGGAACCATTTCACCGTTAAACCAAATATAATCAGCTTGCTTTGTCATTCTTTTATCCTTACATGGCACTGAGTGCACTAATGAATCTTATTTTTTCTTTCTGTTGATGTGATACTTGAATACCTGCAACATCAGCTAATTTTGTTAACTGACTGCACAGAAGTTCTAATGGGCGCTGGCTACTTACTGTCAGACTTAAATTGATATTATTACTTTCCGTGATACTCATGTTCATTGAGCATATATGAAAACCACGATGGCGGATAACTCTCAGGATACGTTCTAAGATCTCTGGACAAAAACGGGCTTCAATTGTGATATTGTGTTGGTTCATTTTGATTTCTCCATCATCTCATCATTACTTGCGCCCGGCGGAACTAAAGGCCAGACATTTTCAGCGTCATCGATAGATACCTGTAGTAAATAAGGGCCATCGCTCTCTAATAAACATTTTATTGCATCAGCAACTTGTGCTTTTTCTGTAATGCGTTGCCCCGGGATATCAAAAGCTTTGGCTAAGGCAACAAAGTCTGGATTGTCTGTTAAAATGGTTTCGCTATAACGTTGTTCAAAAAATAGCTCTTGCCATTGGCGAACCATGCCAAGGCGTTGGTTATCTAATAACACCAATTTGATTGGTAATTGTTTACGTTTGATTGTGCCCAGTTCCTGCACATTCATCATAAAAGAGCCGTCACCTGAAACGCAGATAACACAAGCATCTGGTCTAGCTATTTGAGCACCAACAGCAGCTGGGATACCAAATCCCATGGTACCTAAACCACTCGAGGTGATAAAATTTTCAGGTACATCAAATGTCATATGTTGCGCCGACCACATTTGATGCTGGCCAACATCTGTTGTCACAACGGTATTTTTAGGTTTCGCATCTGATAATTGTTTTAATAATAATGGTGCATAAATTGCAGAGCCCGGATGATCATAACGCCAAGCGTGCTCTGTTTTTAATTCTTGTACTTCTTGTTGCCAAGATGCGATAGATAATGACTGAGACAAAACAGGCAACAACGCCTTAGCATCTCCCAATAACGCAACATGCGCCTGTTTCAATTTATTTAATTCTGCATGATCGATATCGATATGGATAACCTTGGCATTAGGTGCAAAAGTATTTAATCGCCCCGTGACGCGATCATCAAAACGCGCACCAACAGCAATTAATAAATCACTACGCTGAACAGCATAATTTGCCGCTTTAGTGCCATGCATACCTAACATGCCTAAATAGTTAGCATCTAACGCATCAGCACAACCCAATCCTTTTAATGTGGAAACAACTGGCATTTCTGTTTGCTTCACAAACTCTCTTAACGTTTCCACGGCATTGCTCATGGCAACACCACCACCGACATACAAAATAGGTTTTTGTGCTTGTGATAACATCTGCTTAGCTTGTGCTAGCTCTTGTGTTGGGTAAGGAAATTCTTGTTCTTCAGGTAATTCATAGCTTGATAAATGGGAAGCATCAGCCAATTGAACATCTTTAGGAATATCAATTAAAACAGGTCCTGGGCGACCTTGAGAGGCTATAGAGAATGCCTCTGATAATACTCTTGGTAACTCATCCACCGATGAGACTAAAAAACTGTGTTTAGTACATGCCAACGAAAGACCTAAAACGTCAATCTCTTGAAATGCATCAGTCCCAATTAAATCAGAGGCAACTTGCCCCGTGATGGCAACAACAGGCACAGAATCTAACAATGCATCAGCAAGTCCAGTGATAACATTAGTAGCGCCTGGGCCTGATGTCGCAATACAAACACCCGTTGTGCCAGTAGAACGGGCAAAACCAATAGCAGCAATGGCAGCACCTTGTTCATGACGACATAAAATATGTTCAACCCCACCATCATAGAGTGCGTCATAAACAGGCATGATCGCACCACCAGGATAACCAAAGACGGTTTCAACTTGCTGTTTTCGTAATGCCTGTACTAACCACTGTGCTCCATTCATCCTCTCACCCTGCTATCTTAACTTCTTGTTTAATTTAAATTTATTTTCAATTTAATCTCTTTTTCAAACTCAGGCTCAAAAAAAACCCCCGCGCCTTTCGGTGCGGGGGTTTTTAAGAGATCCGGCTAGTTTAGTTAGCCTTTCTTCGTCCTAGTGCAGCCCCGCACGGTGGGTTAATAATCACCACCACGCTGACAATAATTAGGCTAATCACTAGGACGATAGTATTCATAGTTTTATAACTTCTTTTCTTATTTAAAATGTATGTTTTTATGTTGTGTTGTGTTTTCTTTCACTCTGTCCTTTTAGAGTTATCATGATATTTTAGAATTGACAACGTTTATTTTTAAAATAATTATAACTCAATGAATTTTATATGTTTTTTATATCACAAACATTCATCGGAATATTATACTGAAAAATATTTATTTTAAAGTTATTAATACTAATAAAGAACAGGTTATTTTATTTTTTCTACTATTGCATTTTATTATTTTAAGTTAAAAACCAATTATACTTTTTATTATATTCATATTAATTTAATTAATTGCCTATTAAATTATTTATTTATTGAATTTCAATATCTTATGTTATTTTCGAGATATCTCACATTTATTTACCTCTCTATTTAACACAAAAAGAAAAATAATTTAAAAAGAAAAAAATAATGGAGAATAAAAAATGGCATTAGCAATAATATATACCCGTGCCTCTTTAGGAATATCAGCTCCGCTTATTACTATTGAGGCTCATATTAGTCAGGGATTACCCGGATTAACATTAGTTGGATTACCTGAAACTGTCGTAAAAGAAGCAAAAGACAGAGTAAGAAGTGCATTAATTAATAGTGGGTATATTTATCCTGCCAAAAGAATAACAATTAATCTTTCGCCCGCTGATTTACCCAAAGAAGGGGCACGTTATGATTTACCTATTGCACTTGCAATATTAATTGCATCAGAACAGTTAATTTCAGATAAATTAGAACGTTATGAGTTTATAGGAGAGCTTGCACTTTCTGGAAAATTACAACGAGTAAACGCCATTATTCCTTCAATTCTTAGTGCTTCAAAAGATCGTCGAATATGCATTGTATCAACAGAACATCAGACTGAAGTTGCATTATTACCAAATAGATCTGTGTTATTAGCCTCTCATCTTTTAGAAATTTGTCATCATCTAGAAAATAATACGCCATTAATTGAAACGGAAGAATTTATTATTAATGACGCAATTGAAAGTCAAGATAATAAAGATATGAGCGATATAATTGGTCAAAGCAATGCCAAAAGAGCTGCAGAAATTACAGCAGCAGGAAATCACAACATTTTATTTCTTGGCCCACCGGGAACAGGGAAAACAATGTTAGCGCAAAGGATAAGTACGCTTCTTCCACCTTTAACTGCTAAAGAAGCACTTGATGTATTAATCATTAGTAGTTTAAGAGGAATAACATTTGATGAAAAAAAGTGGCCTACAAGACCATTTAGAGCCCCACATCATACTTCCTCTGCTGTTGCTTTAACAGGAGGAGGGGCTCTTCCTAAACCAGGAGAAATTACATTAGCACATCACGGTATTTTATTTTTAGATGAACTGCCTGAATTCGAACGCCGTGTACTCGATGCACTACGAGAACCTCTAGATGCTAGAGAAATTACTATTTCACGAGCAAAAGCCAAAATAAGCTACCCAGCCAACGTATTATTGGTCGGTGCATTAAATCCAAGCCCAACAGGGCACTATCAAGGTAATCACAATCGAGCACCAATAAAACAGATCCTGCGCTATTTAAGCAAGGTTTCTGGACCTTTTTTAGATAGGTTTGATTTATCTGTCGAGATGCCCCTTCTTCCTCAAGGCGCACTTATTCATCCCTCATTTGCGACAGAAAACAGCATGACAATTAGAGCACGAGTTTTAAAAGCAAGAGAACAACAATTTGCGCGATGCGGAAAAGTGAATACTTATCTAACAGGAAAAGAAATTGAATGCTATTGCGCATTAACTACCAGTGATGCAACTTTTCTTGAAGATACACTCAATAAATTAGGATTATCTATACGAGCATGGCATAAAATTTTAAGAGTATCGAGAACAATTGCAGATCTTGCTGGTGAAGAGAAAATACAGAGAAATCATTTAATTGAAGCATTAAGTTTTCGCGCAATGGATAGATTAATGATCTACTTACAAAAGCAATTAGATGGATAAATAAAAAGGAGCGAAAAAACGCTCCTTTTTACTAAAACTAATGATATTAATCATCAGAGTCGGTATAGTCATCAGATGGATCGAGCTGTGGCTTTCCACCCGATAATGTATGAAAACGTTTTGGACGACTTATACGACTGGTGTATTTCTTCCAAATTTTTTCTTCAACCGTTGCTGCTTCTCGTTCGCCACGACACATGGCAACAAATAATTTTTCCGCTTCAGTTGTAGGTTCTCGTTTACCTAGATCAAGTTCATTAAAGGCTTGACCATGACGTTCCAATATCTGGGATTCCTTGATAGTGAAATCGCCATGACGAGAAAAACCACGCGGATAATGTTTATTGTCAAAAAAACGATTAGTCGTGATAAAACTTTCTGCCATCTGACACACTCCTAATTCTCTATCGTCATACTTATGGCGCGGAGTATTAGATAGTCATGCGGTTCTGTAAAACAAAATATTTAAATCGTAACGACAAATTTTTTTGGAGATAGATGTGGATACCGAATTACTGAAAACCTTTTTGGAAGTCAGTAAGACTAGACACTTTGGCCGAGCCGCTGAATCTCTTTATTTAACGCAATCTGCGGTTAGTTTTAGAATACGGCAATTAGAAACACAATTAGGCACAAATCTGTTTACCCGCCATCGCAATAATATCCGCCTCACAGTCGCCGGTGAAAGGCTTATTCCTTATGCTGAATCGTTAATGAATACATGGCTTTTAGCTAAAAAAGAAATTAGCCATGCTTCTCAACATTCTGAACTATCAATTGGCGCCACAGCATCACTCTGGGAAGCCTATCTAACATCTTGGTTACAGGAATCTTATCTAGAAAGAAAAGAGCTCAGAATCGAATCTAGAGTCTCTACAAGGCAATCTCTTGTAAAACAACTTCATGCAAGAGAACTTGATCTTCTTTTTACAACTGAAGCACCTAAGATGGATGAATTAGAAAGCAAAATTATTGGTGATATTACTTTTCAGTTGATGAAAATAAAATCAGATAAAATAGAAGAAATAGCACAATTTATCAAAATAGAGTGGAGTGCTGATTTTCAGTCTTTTCTTCCTAATGGAACAGAACCGAAAATTGATCCTATTTTAACCACTAATTCAGCAATAATTGCCTATCAATTAATGAAAACAACACATGCTGTCGCTTTTCTCCCCACACATTGGCGTGATCTTTATTCTGATCTTACGCCAGCCTCAACAGATATTATTCAAAAACCTTTATTTGCTGTTTGGTTAAATACCAGTGATCAACAAGCATTAATACAACAGCTATTAAAACAGCCTATCAACCATGAATAAAGTTTAGATTTCTTTATGGTTATCAATAAATAACGCTAGAACTTAAGCATTATTTTTTTCATTAATGAGAATAAATAACAATAGTATCATACTGATATATTGGTATAGGAAAATGTATGTTGTCGATTTGTTAGGCTAGAGCATAATCAATGCTTAGGAAGGAAGATTTAGAGAATGATAGATAACAAAAAGCCCAGTTAATTAACTGGGCTACAAAGAAGTATAAATTTTGTTATTACTTAATTGGTAACTGGCAGGGGCGGAGAGGCTCGAACTCCCAACACCCGGTTTTGGAGACCGGTGCTCTACCAATTGAACTACGCCCCTAAATAGTTGGCGGAACGGACGGGACTCGAACCCGCGACCCCCTGCGTGACAGGCAGGTATTCTAACCAACTGAACTACCGCTCCGCGTATTCTTTTCGCACTTAATGTTTTACAACACTAATGCTTTAATTTAATGCCTGGCAGTTCCCTACTCTCACATGGGGAGACCCCACACTACCATCGGCGCTACAACGTTTCACTTCTGAGTTCGGCATGGGATCAGGTGGGACCGCTGCGCTATGGCCACCAAGCAAATTCGGTTTTATTACCCGCTTCTTTCCTTTCGGTCAGTCGCCAGTAATATCAATCTTAAACAAGCCTACTTTATCTACTCTTCGTCTCTCAGACAAAACACCTTCGGTGTTGTCAGGTTAAGCCTCACGGTTCATTAGTACTGGTTAGCTCAACGTATCGCTACGCTTACACACCCAGCCTATCAACGTCTTAGTCTTAAACGTTCCTTTAGGTCACTCAAGGTGACAGGGAAGACTCATCTCGAGGCAAGTTTCCCGCTTAGATGCTTTCAGCGGTTATCTCTTCCGCACTTAGCTACCGGGCAATGCCATTGGCATGACAACCCGAACACCAGTGGTGCGTTCACTCCGGTCCTCTCGTACTAGGAGCAACCCCTCTCAATCTTCCAACGCCCACGGCAGATAGGGACCGAACTGTCTCACGACGTTCTAAACCCAGCTCGCGTACCACTTTAAATGGCGAACAGCCATACCCTTGGGACCTACTTCAGCCCCAGGATGTGATGAGCCGACATCGAGGTGCCAAACACCGCCGTCGATATGAACTCTTGGGCGGTATCAGCCTGTTATCCCCGGAGTACCTTTTATCCGTTGAGCGATGGCCCTTCCATTCAGAACCACCGGATCACTAAGACCTACTTTCGTACCTGCTCGAGCCGTCACTCTCACAGTCAAGCTGGCTTATGCCTTTGCACTAACCGCATGATGTCCGACCATGCTTAGCCAACCTTCGTGCTCCTCCGTTACTCTTTAGGAGGAGACCGCCCCAGTCAAACTACCCACCAGACACGGTCCCCGACCCGGATTACGGGCCTAGGTTAGAACATCAAACGTTAAAGGGTGGTATTTCAAGGTTGACTCCATGCAGACTGGCGTCCACACTTCATAGTCTCCCACCTATCCTACACATCAAGGCTCAATGTTCAGTGTCAAGCTATAGTAAAGGTTCACGGGGTCTTTCCGTCTTGCCGCGGGTACACTGCATCTTCACAGCGAGTTCAATTTCACTGAGTCTCGGGTGGAGACAGCCTGGCCATCATTACGCCATTCGTGCAGGTCGGAACTTACCCGACAAGGAATTTCGCTACCTTAGGACCGTTATAGTTACGGCCGCCGTTTACTGGGGCTTCGATCAAGAGCTTCTCCCTAAGGATAACCCCATCAATTAACCTTCCAGCACCGGGCAGGCGTCACACCGTATACGTCCACTTTCGTGTTTGCACAGTGCTGTGTTTTTAATAAACAGTTGCAGCCAGCTGGTATCTTCGACTGGCTTCGGCTCCGTCCGCAAGGGACTTCACTTACCGCCAGCGTGCCTTCTCCCGAAGTTACGGCACCATTTTGCCTAGTTCCTTCACCCGAGTTCTCTCAAGCGCCTGAGTATTCTCTACCTGACCACCTGTGTCGGTTTGGGGTACGATTGTTGGTAACCTGAAGCTTAGAGGCTTTTCCTGGAAGCAGGGCATCAATTGCTTCACCACCTTAGTGGCTCGTCATCACACCTCAGCATTAAGTGACCGGATTTGCCTAATCACTCTGCCTACATGCTTGAACCGGGACGACCGTCGCCCGGACAACCTAGCCTTCTCCGTTCCCCCATCGCAGTTACCACCAGTACGGGAATATTAACCCGTTTCCCATCGACTACGCTTTTCAGCCTCGCCTTAGGGGTCGACTCACCCTGCCCCGATTAACGTTGGACAGGAACCCTTGGTCTTCCGGCGTGCGGGTTTTTCACCCGCATTATCGTTACTTATGTCAGCATTCGCACTTCTGATACCTCCAGCAT
>NZ_JAABNK010000012.1:0-45805 GCF_009915965.1 Proteus sp. G2300 | reverse complement strand
TACGACATTAATGGTCGATTAACCCAAAAAGTGGTTCACCAACACGGTTTTCGGGCAAAAACGTGGTATTACCAATGGAATATGGAATACGCTTAACCAACTTATCGCCTGTTTTAACCCTGAAGGGGAATGCTGGCGTTACACTTACGATGCCTTTGGACGACGCCTCAGTAAAAGCAAGGTGGTCGATAATCACCCTATTACACCGCCCAATTCACCGTTTAAAAACAAACGCATTCAGCGTGTTGATTACCTGTGGTCTGGCGACCAGATGGTGCAGGAAACTCCGATTTATGCCGATGGCACACCCGCTTATGACGCTCAAATTCAGTGGCTCTACCAACCCAATGAAATTACCCCAACAGCACGTTATCAACGTGGAAAACTGCATTATGTCGTCACTGACCATCAAGGCACGCCACGCGAAATCTTTAGCGAAAAAGGCATTGTCAGCTGGGCAGGACGGTTAAATACCTGGGGACAAATGGCGTTTTGGCAATCTCATGATGATTATGCCGATAACGATCCTGAATATACCGAATGCCATTTTCGATTTTCCGGACAATATGAAGATAAAGAAAGTGGCTTGTATTACAATCGCTTTCGCTACTATGATAAGGATACAGGGCAATATATTTCACCAGATCCTATTGGATTATTAGGTGGCTTTAATCCGTATGGGTATGTGCATTGTCCTATTGGGTGGGTTGATCCATTAGGTCTTAGTAGTTTATTTACAGGCTCAACTTTTACAGGTCCTTCCGATATTACATATACTGTCTATCAACAACCAATTGACTGGGATTTAAAAGTTAATACGCGAGATGGTGTAAAAACGAATCTTCAAATCGTCCTCGAAGATGGTCGAAGTCCTATGGTGGTGAAAAATGGTAAATATGAGATCGTGAGTCTACATCACTCTAAACAAAATGGCTTAGGGCCTTTATTTGAGTTATCAACACCAACGCACGAACAATATAGATATAGTAATGCTTTACATCCACATTAACCGGATGCTCACCCTATCAATCCTGTAGATCGTAATCTTTTTGATGCAGATCGGAAAGCTTACTGGAGGCAAAGAGCTGAAGAAGAACTCAATCGTAGAAATCTGATTAATTGCTGTAAAAAAGGAGGGTAAATGTTAACCCCTAAATTGATTGATTATTTTAAAAATAAAAATTGGTGGTTTGATGAACCCTCAAGTGAGTACCGTGGTGCCTTGTAGAGTATTAATGTTGATATTAACTCTGATTTCGCACAGTTTTAAATGTAGTTCAAGAATTGAAACCACAATTAATCATTGTCTTAGGTACCCAATTATGGGATCAACTTCCTGAAATTAATGGGATTGAGTGGTGTTATTTAAAATTCACATCAACAACATTACCCAACCTCCCCTCCAACTCATCCATGTAATCCGCATACCACTGCATCATTTCCCTGCGTCCATCCATATAATATTGAGCATGATTATACGTGCCACTGATCGCGTTCTTATCGATATGCGCGAGCTGAGTTTCAATCCATGCCGAGTTATATCCTTTCTCATGCAATATCGTGCTCATTGTGTGGCGGAAGCCATGCCCTGTTAGCCTGCATACCCAAGTAACTCAATAACCTGATTTACGCTTTCCTTACTGATTGGTTTTCTATGGTCATTACGGCCTATAAAGACAAGCTCATAATGCCCTGATAGCGGCTTAAGTGAATTAAATAGCTCGATCACCTGTTTAGATAATGGCACAACATGCGGTCGCTTCATTTTCATCACTTCAGCCGGAATTCCCAAAATCCCTTTTTCTAAATCGATATCCTACCAACGAGCAAAGCGAAGTTCTTGAGTCCGAACAGCAGTGAGCAAAATAATTTTAGTTGCTGTTTTAGTGATCATGCTGCCTGTATATCCAGCTAGATCCTTCAGAAAATAAGGTAACTCTTCAGCGGTTAAGAATGGAAAATGTTGTTTCTTCGGTGGGGTAAGCGCTGTTGCCAGATCAGGAGCAGGATTGTATTCTGCCCTGCCAGTGATGATCGCGTATCTGTACACTTCACCGCAACGCTGGCGGACTTTACGCATCTTCTCTAAGGCCCGCGCCTCTCCATTTTACGCAGCGTTTCCAGCAGCTCTAACGGCTTGATTTCCGCTATTGGGCGTTTACCAATATAAGGAAAGATATCCTTTTCAAAGGTATCAATAATTTCATCACAATAACGCAGTGACCAGCGATCTGCTTTAGATTTATGCCATTCGCGAGCAATAGCTTCAAACGTATTCCCTGTACTGAGCTTTTGAATCGCCTTCTCTTCTTTTTTCACCTCTCCTGGATCACCACCAGCTGCGAGTACCTTTTTTGCTTGGTTTCTCATTTCACGTGCTTCAGCAAGTGTCACAGTAGGAAAAACACCAAAAGCTAATCTTTTTTATTTACCACCCAAAGCGATACTTCATTCTCCAGTAGCGTGAGCCTTTAGCGGTAACAAGGTATAAACTACCACCATCAAAGAGTTTATATGACTTCTCTTTAGGCTTTGCAGTCTCAACCTGACGGGCTGTTAATGTCATTGGGAGCACCTCATTTTGGGGTGAATTTTTAGTGCCCCCTGATATGCTCCCAAAAACCTATTGATGTAGGTTGACATCAGGAGACTGGGAAGTGTATTAATGGCTGGTATTATAAGGGATTACTTGAGTTTTGTGGAGTTGTATTGAACTTAATTGGCGGAAGATCACAGGAGTCGAACCTGCCAAGGACCGCTGGCGGCCCCATCTGGATTTGAAGTCCAGCCGCCCCACCGGGGACGATGATCTTCCATTTTTGAATGGGTCAAAAGGAAATAACGAGATGATTATACGCTGAATTATTTTTAATCCCAAGTGCATCAAATCAATAAAACCCCTTTCAAATAAAATAATCCCGTTTTTGAGTAAAACCTCCGATAATTACCGCGATACTATTGAACTTATACAGTTTCATCCTCATCTTACTATCTATAACGAATAAACTCAGTGGTGTGTTTTACGTCACTGCAAACCAAAATACAGGATGTTTTTTATGTCAAATCCATTACTTAGCACAACGGGATTACCTGCATTTTCCCTTATCAAACCAGAACATGTCGTTCCTGCACTAAACGAAGTTTTAACCACATATCGTGAAACAGTTGAAAAATTACTGGCTGATAATACTCAATTTACCTGGGATAACCTTTGCCAACCATTAGCAGAAGCAGGCGATAAGCTTTCTCGTGTTTGGTCCCCTGTTAGCCATTTAAACTCTGTTAAAAACTGTGCTGAACTACGTGAAGCCTATGAACAAAGTTTACCGTTACTATCTGAATTCAGTACATGGATGGGACAGCACGAAGGCTTATATCAAGCTTATAAATCAATTAAAGAAAGTGCGGATTTTAATGCGTTAACTCAACCACAGAAAAAAGCGATTGAAAATGCATTACGTGACTTTGAATTATCAGGCATCGGTTTACCAAAAGAGAAACAACAGCGTTTTGGTGAAATCAGTGCGCGTATGTCTGAGTTAGGTGCTAAATACGGTAATAATGTATTAGATGCCACAATGGGTTGGTCTAAACTAATTACTGATGTAGAAGATTTATCAGGTATACCTCAAAGCGCTATTGATGCGGCAAAAGCTATCGCACAATCTAAAGAGCAAGACGGCTATCTGTTAACACTTGATATGCCAAGCTACCTTCCTGTGATGACTTATGCGGATAATCGTGAACTTAGAAAAGAGATGAGCATCGCTTATAGCACGCGTGCCTCCGATCAAGGTCCAAATGCAGGTCAGTGGGATAATAGCGAAATTATTGCCGAGATCCTCGCACTACGCCACGAACTCTCTCAACTGCTTGGTTTTAAAAATTATGCTGAAAAGTCACTTGCTACTAAAATGGCTGAGTCTCCAGAGCAAGTCCTTAGTTTTTTAACTGACTTAGCACAACGAGCTCACCCGCAAGGTGAAGAAGAGTTAGCTGAACTCACTCAATTTGCAAAAGAACACTATGGCGTTGATAAATTAGAGTCATGGGATCTGGCTTACTACAGCGAAAAGCAAAAACAACACCTGTTCTCAATCGATGATGAGCAACTACGTCCTTACTTCCCAGAACAACGTGCTTTAAGTGGCTTATTTGAAGTTGTTCATCGTATCTATGGTTTAACAGCCAAAGAACGTAACAACATCGATACTTGGCATGATGATGTTCGTTTCTTTGAGCTTTATGATGAAAGCAACACCTTACGTGGTAGCTTCTATCTTGATTTATATGCACGCGAACACAAACGTGGCGGTGCTTGGATGGATGATTGCATGGGAAGAATGCGTCATGCCGATGGCAAGCTACAAAACCCTGTTGCTTATCTCACCTGTAACTTCAATAAACCTGTAGGTGATAAACCAGCACTGTTTACTCATAATGAAGTCACCACACTGTTCCATGAGTTTGGTCATGGCTTACATCATATGTTAACGCAAATTGATATCGCTGATGTTGCAGGTATTAATGGCGTTCCTTGGGATGCCGTTGAATTACCAAGCCAATTTATGGAAAACTGGTGCTGGGAGCCAGAAGCGTTAGCCTTTATTTCTGGTCATTATGAAACTGGCGAACCATTACCACAGGCAATGCTTGATAATATGCTTAAAGCAAAAAATTATCAGTCAGCAATGTTTGTATTACGCCAATTAGAATTTGGTCTGTTTGATTTTCGTTTACATGCTGAATATGATCCCGCTAAGGGAGCTCGTGTGATGGAAACCTTAACCAGTGTGAAAGAGCAAGTTTCTGTTGTTCCTTCAACACCTTGGGCGCGATTCCCTCATGCCTTTAGCCATATCTTTGCCGGTGGCTATGCCGCAGGTTATTACAGCTATTTATGGGCGGATGTCCTGGCTGCTGATGCCTTCTCTCGTTTCTCTGAAGAAGGTATTTTTAACCGCGAAACGGGTCAATCATTCCTTGATAATATTTTAACTCGTGGTGGTTCAGAAGAGCCAATGGAGCTGTTCAAACGCTTCCGTGGTCGTGAGCCAAAACTTGATGCTATGCTCAAAGGCTACGGCATTAAAGGATGATATGTGAATATCTGTTTACTTTGTGAAGAAGGCGCTGATAACAGCGCCTTATCTGATTTAGCGCAACGTTGGGGATTAGTTCACGACGAAACGCAAATCATGGCTTTAGTGTTAACGCCTACTCACCTTGAATTACGCAAACAAGATGAACCTAAATTAGGGGGCATCTATGTCGATTTCGTAGAAGGTACAATGGCACATCGTCGTAAATTTGGCGGTGGTCGAGGTGAGGCGGTAGCAAAAGCTGTCGGGATCAAAAAAGACTATCTACCTGATGTTGTTGATGCGACGGCAGGACTTGGTCGAGATGCGTTTGTATTAGCGTCTATTGGTTGCAAAGTCAGAATGGTAGAGCGTCACCCCGTCGTTGCTGCATTACTTGAAGATGGCCTAAAACGTGCTTATCTTGATGCTGATATTGGCGAATGGATGCAAGAGAGAATGACGTTAATTCATGCCTCTTCTGCCCAAGCACTCACTGAGATCACACCTCCTCCTGATGTCGTCTATCTTGATCCGATGTATCCACATAAGGCGAAAAGTGCATTAGTAAAAAAAGAGATGCGAGTGTTTCAATCTTTAGTGGGTGCTGATGAAGATGCAGATGCATTACTCGAACCAGCAATCACTTTAGCTAAAAAGCGTGTCGTCGTAAAACGACCTGATTATGCAGAGCCATTAAATAATCAACTCGCTCATGCCAATGTGACCACAAAAAATCACCGTTTTGATATTTATCCTTGTGTTTAAGGCTATCCTTTTATTATAAAGGGGCTTTTATAGCCCCTTTATTACACCACCACTGCTTTTCTTCTATTTTCTGATTATTGAATACTATACCCACCATCAATAACAAGATTATGACCATTTATCATATCTGAAGCATTACTCGCTAAAAAGACAGCGGCAGCGGCAATCTCTTCTGGTTCAGCAAAGCGTTGAGCTGGAATTTGAGCTTTCATTTTTTCGCCTTTCTCTCCTTCCCAAGCCTGCTTTCCTAAATCGGTCATCACAATAGTGGGGGATATTGCATTGATTTGTAAACCTTTAGGTGCCCATTCTAACGCTAACACTTTAGTCATACCGATAATACCCGCTTTAGTGGCACAATAAGCAATATGTTCGGGCAAAGCTATCACTCCCGCTTGAGAGGCTAAATTGATAATCTTCCCTTGCCCTTGTTGTAACATATATTGTCCCACTTCTTGGCATAACAAGAATGTCCCCGTTAAATTAACTGATAGCGTTTTATTCCAGTCCGCAACAGAAAGTGATCCCGCGGGCGCTAACGCCACAATACCTGCGCAATTCACCAAAATATCAATATGGCCAAATTCTTCAATTACAGAATAAACTGCACGATGTACAGACTCTTCATTTGTGACATCACATTGAATACCAACCGCACTATTTAATTGCTGAGCAACTTGCTCTACTTTATCTGATCTATCTAATAACGCGACTTTAGCCCCTTTCTGAATAAACATCTTAGCAATAGATAACCCTATTCCAGCGGCTCCACCAGTAATAACAGCGACTTTATTTGGCAGAGTAAAATCGATCTGCATTGCCATAAATTTCTCCTACAAAAATAACCACTTTATAAAGTGCCTCTTTTTTAAGGATAGCAGATGAAAAATTTGAAAAAGATAAGATAGGGAAACGAGGGTAGCAGATTCAAGGGGATCTGACGGGTGTTAAACACCCGTTCAGAATCAATGAGATTTACAGCACGCCTTGTGCCAACATTGCATCCGCAACTTTTACAAAGCCAGCAATGTTCGCACCTTGAATATAATTAGTTTGCTTACCTTCACCACCGTAATTCACACAAGCATGGTGAATATCTAACATGATGTGATGTAAACGCGCATCCACTTTCTCTGCTTTCCAGCTTAAACGTGCCGCATTCTGTGCCATTTCTAAACCAGAGGTTGCAACCCCCCCAGCATTGGCTGCTTTACCTGGTGCAAAAAGAACACCGGCTTCAATAAAGGCATCTGTTGCAGCAATCGTTGTTGGCATATTTGCGCCTTCAGCAACCGCTTTAACACCATTTTTGATCAAGGCTTTTGCTGCCTCTAGATCTAATTCATTTTGTGTTGCACAAGGTAGAGCGATATCAACAGGAACAGCCCAAGGTTGTTGCCCTTCAAGATAGGTTAAGCCAAATTCTTTGGCATATTCTTCAACACGGCCATAGTTATTTTTAATTTCCGTTAGACGTGCCAGTTTTTCCGTCGTAAATCCAGCTTCATCAACAACCGTACCACCTGAGTCTGATGCTGTAATAACCGTAGCACCTAGCTCTAAACATTTTTCGATGGTGAATTGTGCTACATTACCTGCACCAGAAACGGCCACACGCATCCCCTCAAGAGACATACCATGACGTTTAAGCATTGCGTTAGTAAAGTAAACTAAACCGTATCCTGTCGCTTCTGGGCGGATTAAACTGCCACCGAATGAAAGACCTTTGCCTGTAAATACACATTCATTGCTATTAGACAATTTTTTCATCATACCGGCCATAAAGCCGACTTCTCGTGCACCCACCCCAATATCCCCTGCGGGAACATCTGTGTTAGCGCCTAAATGGCGATAAAGCTCTGTCATTAAAGCTTGGCAAAAGCGCATCACTTCCCCGTGGCTTTTACCTTTAGGATTAAAGTCAGATCCTCCTTTAGCGCCTCCCATTGGTAATGTTGTTAAAGCATTTTTGAATGTTTGCTCAAAACCTAAGAATTTTAGGATGGAGAGATTCACAGAAGGGTGAAAACGCATCCCCCCTTTGTAAGGTCCAATCGCTGAGTTAAATTGAATACGCCATGCACGATTAACTTGCACTTGCCCTTTATCATCTAACCAACAAACGCGAAATTGGATAATACGTTCAGGCTCAACTAAGCGCTCAAGTAATGATTGTTCACGATATTGTGGGTTTTTCTCTAAAAAAGGCCACAAAGTGGTAAAAACTTCACGAACCGCCTGATGATACTCAGGCTGATGAGCGTTATATTTTTCTACCCCTTCTAAAAATGAAGACAATGAGCCAGATATATTCATTCCGCTATTCCTTTTTGTGTAATGTGATGATTGCGTAACCTCATTTATTCGGAATATTTTTGGGTTTTGTGAGGTTGATGTTGTTTTGCTTCTTGAATATATCATTAAAATACATTCACACTTCAAGACATTTTTTTCATAATTAGACAAAAAAAAAAGGTTGACTCTATTTAACATCTGGAAAAATAGGAATTTTAGGCAAAAAAATACCTGCATAGGCAGGCATTTTTTTTGCTTAAACAAGCAAGCGATTATTATTCATCATCTTTCAGAGGAACAATTAGCATATCAACATGAACAGTATTTATTAACTGGCGTGCTGAGGACATTAATTTGCTCCAAAAGTCTTGGTGATGACCACAAACGACTAAATCCATATCGTATTTTTTAATCGCATCAACCAGAACTTGGCCTAAATCACCGCTACCACTCAAGGTTTCCTGAATTTCATAGCCTGATTTATCTGAAAGGTCTTTTAACGCGTTACGGGTTTCATCAGTAATACGTTGTTGCATATCACCGAGGTTGACATCAATTAGACCGGTATAAAGATCAGAATAGTTAACATCAACATGAATTAAGGAAACTTTGGCATTATAGGGTTTTGCCATAGATACAGCTTTCTGTACTAAGACGTTACTCTCAGGGGATAAATCAACTGCCACTAGAATATGCTTATAAGCCATCGTGAACTCCTTCCATAAGCTGATTAATCGATTGGAAAGGCGGTTAAGCCTCAATCCTATGTATTAAATATAACGTTTTAAGATGAAAGTTAGATGTCGCCTTGATCACAACTTATGACAGATTCATCAAGAAAAGCATCTAGCGATAAATAACAATATACACCATTTTAGATTAGTACGATGTCATTCACCGACAATATCATCATAATAATGAGAATTGAGTATAAAAAACAACAAAAACACCCTTTTAGAGTTATTTTTTATCCATTTTTTTGAAAAAGGAAACAACTTGAATAAGTCACTTTTGTTTATTACTTAATTTCACCTAAACTTAAATAAGAGAAAAAGTAACCTCTATGGGTAAAGGTTTTCTCATCTCAGAATCTATTATTCTAGGGAGGGGATTATGTTTAATGTCATTGTTATCTTTTGGGCGCTTTGTATACTTTGCCTGATTAATATGATGCGTTATTTTTCATCTATTCGGGTACTACTTACAATATTGCGCCAATCCGATCCATTACTCTATCAATCGGTGGATGGTAATGGGTTCTTTACTATGCATGGGCAACTTTCAAAACAATTGCGACTGATCCGCTACATCAACCAACGCCAATATACCAACCACCATAATCCTGAAGTGATTATGCGTTGCGAGCGAATTTATCGACAATTTTACCTTGTGAGCCGTTTTTGTATTTTGGCTGTAGCAAGTTTAATTGCGATGCTGATTTGGTAAGTGACAAAAACAAAAAACGGTGACTAAAAGTCACCGTTTATAAACAAATTTGGGTCGTTTATTGTTATCAACCATTCACAATGAATGTCAGCGATATCCAATAAAGTAAACCTGATAAACCAATGCTAATTGGTAATGTTAAGATCCAAGCCAGTGCGATATTCTTCACCGTCTTCGTTTGAACCCCTCCACCATCAACAATCATTGTACCTGCAACCGCAGATGACAGAACTTGTGTTGTTGATACAGGCATACCCGTATAACTTGCAACACCAATGGATACTGCCGCTGTTACCTGAGCAGAAACCCCTTGAGCATAAGTCATACCTTTTTTACCAATTTTCTCACCAATCGTTACTGCAACGCGTTTCCAACCTACCATTGTCCCAATAGAGAGCGCTAATGCCACGGCAATAATGATCCAAATCGGCGCATATTCCACAGTGTTTAGCAGGTCACGACTCAATGTTTTTAAGAACCGTGCATCTTGGGTACTAGTTTCAGGTAGTTTAGCCACTTCTGTTGCGGTATCAGCGATACACATTAGTAATCGGCGCATTTGAGCACGCTGGTCTGCTGTTAGTTCATCATAAGAACTAATATTTGCCAGCATTTGTTCTGTTTGATTCAGAACAATTGGCGTTCTCGCACTGTTACAATGGAAATCCGTATCACTAAGATCAGTTTGGGCTGATACTGCGGGTGTATTTTCGATAGCATGCTGTAATGCTGGCTGATGCTTCTCATAATACTGTTGTAAATGAACAACCGCATCATGTGTTTTGGTGATATCATATCCGCTCGCACTCATATTGACGACAAAGCCCGCAGGCGCCACGCCAATTAAGACCAACATGATAAGACCGATACCTTTCTGCCCATCATTTGCACCATGAGAGAAACTCACCCCAACTGCAGATAAAATCAATGCAGTACGGGTCCAAAATGGTGGCTTACGCTTACCATCTTGTTTCTCACGTTCAGCAGGTGTCAGGTGAATACGACGACGTTTTTTCGTACCACTCCAGTAACGGCGTAGTAAGAAAATCATCGCACCTGCAATAACCAAGCCGATAATTGGAGAAAGAATGAGTGATAGGAAGATACTGATCATTTTTGGTATGTTTAACGCGTCAACGATAGACGAATCTGTCACGATAGCATTTGTTAAACCAATACCAATGATAGCACCTATCAGCGTATGTGAACTTGATGCTGGAATACCGAAATACCATGTACCTAAGTTCCAGATAATGGCAGCTAACAGCAACGAAAAGACCATGGCAAGGCCATGAGCTGAGCTCACATTCAGCAGAAGATCTGTCGGTAACAAGTGAACAATAGCATAAGCTACGCTCAATCCACCGAGCAAAACTCCAAGGAAGTTAAAAACACCCGCCATCACAACCGCAAATTGCGCTCGCATAGCACGAGTATAAATAACCGTTGCTACCGCATTTGCGGTATCATGGAAGCCGTTAATAGCTTCATAAAATAGCACAAATAGTAGTGCTAAAACCAACATTAAACCTGTATGAAATTCTAGGTCAGTAAACAAATGTAGCATAGACGTTAAGCCAGTTAGTTGGACATGAACGCGGCGCATTATCAGCGACAAATGCGAACGGTGGAAGCGAAATTTAACCTTTTTTTGATTTGATAACCAAGAAAATCAGAGCCTTTTTAAGATAATTCCTTATATATCATTCAATTAATAAAAATAAAAAAAAAGTAAATTTCTGACAAATTTTTTCCTTGCTAATACGAATTTAGGTGAAAAATACAGATTTCTCCATATAATTTTACAAAAACACTCTGATCTTACGCGAAAATCATTGATTAAGTAGTCAGAGAAAACCAAGAACGAGATATCATTGTGGGATCATACGATACAGTAATTATAGGTGCAGGTGCCGCGGGGCTTTTTTGTGCGTCTTTAGCAGGACAAGCAGGATTATCTGTTTTAGTGCTAGATAACGGTAAAAAAGCGGGTCGGAAAATTCTTATGTCAGGAGGTGGTCGTTGCAATTTTACCAATATGTATATCGAGCCTTCAGCCTACTTATCAGAGAATCCTCATTTTTGTAAGTCAGCACTTGCTCGCTTTACTCAATGGGATTTTATTGAACTAGTGCAAAAACACAACATTGCCTACCATGAAAAAACATTAGGACAACTCTTTTGTGATGACTCAGCACAGCAGATTGTGGATTTGTTACTGACAGAGTGTCAAAAAGGAAAAGTAAGTATTCGCTTACGTAGCGAAGTAACACAAATCGAGAAAACAGACGAAGGCTTCACTATTTTTGTTGATGGAAAAGCAATGACTGCCTCATCAGTTGTCATTGCCAGTGGTGGGCTTTCTATGCCTGGTTTAGGGGCAACCCCTTTTGGTTATAAAATTGCAGAGCAGTTTGGTCTGCCCGTTTTACCGACTCGTGCAGGATTAGTGCCTTTTACACTGCATAAACCTCAACTTGAACAATTTAGCCAACTCTCAGGAGTGGCGGTTCCAGCAACTGTAACTGCAAAAAATGGAGTGAGTTTCAAAGAAAATATTCTCTTTACTCACCGAGGTCTTTCTGGCCCTGCTATTTTACAAATATCAAGTTATTGGCAACCTGGAGAGTATGTGAGTATTAACTTACTTCCAGATAATGATCTGGAACACTTTTTACAGGAAAAACGACAAGAACATCCTAAACAATCATTAAAAAATACGCTTTCTCGCCTATTACCAAAGCGATTGATCGAAATAATGATAGAAAATAAACAACTCCCAGATATCTCTCTAACTCAACTCAGTAACGAGCGCATTACTCAAATTGCAACTTTGCTACAAGAATGGCCAGTTCAACCTAATGGCACGGAAGGATACCGCACAGCAGAAGTCACACTAGGTGGCATAGATACTCGCGCCCTTTCCTCTAAAACAATGGGATCCACAAAAGTAAAAGGGCTCTATTTTATTGGTGAAGTGGTCGATGTAACGGGTTGGTTAGGTGGATATAACTTCCAATGGGCATGGAGTTCAGCGTATGCCTGTGCGCAAAGTCTTATTTCAACATCAAAATCAACGTTTGCTGAGTAATAATGAATAAATTTGCAAATATTAAAGTTATAAATATTAGTTTTATAATTCTATAAAATTATAAGTTATACATAACAAAAACCCAGTTATCATCAATATGTGATGCCTGGGTTTTGCTTTATCTTTTAATAGTGGCTCAAAATAGCTTATATCCCCTCTTTTATACTGGTTTTATCACTCATTTGTTCTTCTTTTTCTATGAATAACCTTATAAAAATTACTGTTAACTAATTGGTTATATTGCTTTTTTAAAAAATTATTAAAATAAAACGACTCGTTAATCAGTGAGTTAAAATCTTTTCAGCTTTTTTTTCTATTTTGCTTAAAAAAAAGACTTTACAAATGATACTGAGAACTATTATCATCAATAACACTTTCAGATGCACCACCTTCAGGGTGATATGAAAGAACGACATTGCTCACATTGCTTCCAGTGTTTTATTTTAGCCAGCCGGGTGCTGGCTTTTTTCTTTTCTAGAACTTATTCGATATTTTTATTTTCTCTTATTCAAATTATTTGGATCCTCAGGTTAAATTCCTCCGCTTTTCTACTTTGTGCTATTGCGTAAACTGTGTTCAACAACTTCAGAGAAGGAAACACATTATGATTTATCTACGCAAAGCAAATGAAAGAGGACACGCTAATCATGGTTGGCTAGATAGCTGGCATACCTTCTCTTTCGCAAATTATTACGATCGTGATTTTATGGGGTTTTCTGCATTACGCGTTATTAATGAAGATCGCGTCATGCCGGGTGAAGGTTTTGGTACTCACCCTCATAAAGACATGGAAATTTTAACCTATGTGCTTGAAGGTAATATTGAGCATAAAGACAGTATGGGTAATAAAGAAAATGTACCTGCAGGTGAATTCCAGATAATGAGTGCCGGTACGGGGATCACTCACTCGGAATATAACCCTAATAGTGATAAGGGACTACATTTCTACCAAATTTGGATTATACCTAATACGCTCGGTATCACACCACGTTACGATCAACGCCGTTTTGATACCACAGAGAACAAACAACTTATTTTGTCGCCAGATGCGCGTGACGGCTCTTTAAAAGTCTTTCAAGATATGACGTTATGGCGCTGGAATCTGAAACAAGGTGAAGAAGCACAATATCACCCCCAAACAGGGCGTAACGTTTGGCTACAAGTTGTAAAAGGTAAAATAACGATTAATGACATTATTGCGACCACCAGTGATGGTGTGGCAATTGCTAATGAAGATATGATCCGTTTCGTTGGTGACGAAGACAGTGAAATTTTACTGTTTGATTTACCTCCTGTAACAGCATAGTTGGGCTATCACCCTCTAAAGTCAATTTTTCTCTAATAAACTATTTCACTTTATTTTTCTCTTCCCTGAAATTCTCTCGCATTTCAGGGATTTTTTTTATTTAAGATAAAAAAACACCAAAATCATATCCTATGAATTTGGTGTTTCGAGATCCATACTGAGAGAAATTAACGTTTAGGCCCAACTTTAGTCAATGCTTGACCTGCTGGCGTATCCGTATATTTATCAAAGTTTTTCACGAAGCGATCTGCAAGATCGTCTGCTTTAGTATCCCATTGAGCTTTATCCGTATAAGTATCACGAGGATCCAAGATTTCACTGTTAACACCCGGCAATACAGTTGGGATCTCTAAATTAAACACAGGTAATGTTTTCATCGGTGCTTTATCAATATCACCATTTAAGATGGCATCAATAATAGCGCGTGTATCTTTAATTGATATACGCTTACCCGTACCATTCCACCCCGTATTAACTAAATAAGCTTTTGCACCTGATGCTTGCATACGTTTTACCAATACTTCAGCGTATTGTGTTGGATGCAGAGATAAGAACGCAGCACCAAAACAGGCTGAGAATGTTGGTGTTGGCTCTGTCACTCCACGTTCCGTTCCTGCAAGTTTAGCCGTAAATCCTGATAAGAAATGATATTGTGTTTGTTCTGGCGTTAAACGAGAAACCGGAGGTAACACACCAAAAGCATCTGCCGTTAAGAAAATAACTTTTTTGGCATGACCCGCTTTAGAAATAGGTTTAACGATATTATCAATATGATAAATCGGGTAAGAAACACGCGTATTTTCTGTTTTTGAGCCATCATCGAAATCAACAGAACCATCGGATAATACAACCACGTTTTCTAATAGTGCATCACGTTTAATTGCACCATAAATATCAGGTTCAGCTTCTTTTGATAAATGAATTGTTTTCGCGTAACAACCACCTTCAAAGTTAAAGACGCCGTCATCATCCCAACCATGCTCATCATCACCAATTAGCTTACGCTTAGGATCCGTTGAAAGCGTTGTTTTACCTGTACCTGATAAACCAAAGAAAATAGCCACATCACCACTTTCGCCAACGTTTGCTGAGCAGTGCATAGAAGCTATACCTTTAAGAGGAAGGAAGTAGTTCATCATAGAGAACATACCTTTCTTCATCTCGCCACCGTACCAAGTACCACCGATTAACTGAATGCGTTCAGTTAAATTGAAAGCAACAAAGTTCTCAGAATTGAGTCCTTGTGCCTTCCAATTAGGATTGGTACATTTGGCCCCGTTCATCACAATGAAGTCTGGTGTAAAATTTTCCAACTCTTCTTGTTCGGGACGAATAAACATATTTTTAACAAAATGTGCCTGCCAGGCAACTTCCGTGATAAAACGGACTTTCAAACGTGTATCTGCATTCGCACCACAAAATGCATCAACGACAAACAAACGTTTGCCTGATAGCTGATTGGTTACTAATGATTTTAAATCAGACCATACTTCTTGTGAGAGGGGCTTGTTATCATTTTTACCTTTTCCCTGATCAGCCCACCACACGGTATCACGAGTAACATCATCACGAACAATGTATTTATCTTTCGGAGAACGTCCAGTAAATATACCTGTATCAACGGCAATAGCGCCTAACGAGGTTAATGTGCCTCGCTCATAACCTGTTAATCCAGGCTTAGTTTCTTCATTAAATAACAGCTCATAGCTTGGGTTATAAATGATTTCACTCGTGTCCTTAATGCCGTACTGCTGGAGATCCTTAGGGGTAAGACCTTTAACGCTCATAGTTTCGCTCCTGATAAATAGACCTTTCTACGAGCAATATTAGGGTGTTACGAGTAATTAACAGCGATTGTTATCAATATTTTGAAAATTTATAATTTTTTTATTTTAAGAACGAGAGCTAATGCACAAAACTACAGAAAAATTGTTGAATAAAAAAGGACGCAAAATAGCGTCCTTTTAATAAAATCACCTTGCTAAATCGAATCAGTGTAATTCAGAATCATTTAACTTATTGATATTATTAATATCACTCTCAGTAAAGATGTAATGAGTTCCGCAATACTCACATTCCATATCAATATTTCCTTGTTCTTGTAACAGGTGATTCACATCTTCTTTAGACAATGTTACTAATGTATTTTCACAACGTTCACGAGAACAAGTACAATGAAATTCAACAGCTTGAGGTTCATAAAGAGTGACATCTTCTTCGTGATATAAACGATGTAAGATCTCTTTAGTATCTAGTGTAAATAACTCTTCAGCTTTAATAGTGTGAGTTAATTGTGTAAGTAATTCAAAATGTTCTGCTGTATGCTCAGCAGTGAACTCTTCTGATGCAGGTAGTACTTGTAATAGCATACCAGCCGCAGCAGGCTTGCCCTCTTGTATACCACTACGGATAAATACACGAGTTGGTAACTGTTCTGATTGCTTAAAATAGTTATCAATACAAGCTTCAATATTTTCACCATCAAGAGCAACAATGCCTTGATAACGCTCACCTTTCTCCGGAGTTACTGTGATGACCATAAAACCATTACCAATCATCTCTTTTAATGTACTGCCCGCCTTAACATCATCACTCACACGCGCAACACCACGCATTTGTTGATTATTGTTGCCATTGATAACCGCCAATCGTACCGGGCCATCGCCTTGTATTTGAACAGTAATATCTCCTTCAAATTTAAGCGTTGCTGTTAACAAGCTCGTTGCCACCAGCAAATCCCCTAGAAGACATTGAACAGGCTCAGGATAATGATGATTTTCAAGCATAGATTGATAGGTTTCAGTCACATTGACCAATTCACCACGTACCGCGTTTTTTTCAAATAAAAAACGTGATAAAGAGTCTTTTTTAGACATAATTTTCTCTCATTTCAGGGAATCGTTTAATCCGATTCTTGTAAATTTGTCTGTTTGAAGCGAAGTAAGGTACGTCTTTCCTTTTTATCAGGGCGACGCTCAGGATGAGGCATAGTTAACGCATTCATTTTTCTCGCTAGCGCCATTTTTTCTCTTTTAGTGATACTCTCTGGAGTTTCACAATAGAGTGCCTGCGCTTGTGTAGCACCTTGTCGTTGCGCACTCACCATTAGAATGGTTACTGTCCGTTCATCATTACCTTGTCTTAGGCGTACTTCAGCGCCTTCTTCAACGATTTTACTTGGTTTGCCTCTCACACCATTGTAGTGAACTTTTCCACCTTCAATCATTGTGCGAGCAATAGCACGCGTTTTATAGAAACGTGCAGCCCAAAGCCATTTATCTAAACGGACACCACTTTCTTGTGATGATTGACTCATCCCTTTCTCCTTAACTTCAACTTCTTTATGAAGGCGATAGTGTAAACACATAGCCTTCCACAACAAGGGACTTACTGAGGAGGGCGATAAAAACAGTGCTCATAATAGAGACTGATCTTATTCATGCGTTGGTTATTTTGTCGCCGACGCCGGATGATAAGAAATAGGTTCAATACTAAAAACCCGATAGCAAGAAACAATAATAACGTATTACCGATGTAATATAACATTGTCATTGGATCAGGCAGGCTATGTAAAAATATCTGTAACGTGCCATTTGCATCAACAACCATGCCAGTTATTACACCACCTGTATCAAAAGGTGTGTGCAATAAAATATCGGATAAACGCTGTAATTCTCGCCACTGTTCTAACGGAGTAGGTTCAAACACTGAGTTTGAACTTGAAGCGTAATCAACAAGCTGTTTTCTTTCATCACTGATTAATAGCACACCACCAGGTGGTGGACTATTTAACAGTATTGCGGCTTTATCTATTTCTCGGTAGATAAAAGAAGATGTGGTGGTATCGATAAGCTTTTCCAAGGCCTCAGCACTTACTGCTCGTAATAAAACATTGGTACCAGTTAATTTACCACTCTCAGCGCGTTGAACTAATGCCGTCCAATCATTGACGTTACTTAAGTTCACTAATGCCATTTTCAAACGGATACATTCATTTTCTCTCGGACATAAATCTTCTGTTTTCAACACAATACCGTCGAAGTTATCTAATAGATTCATTCCTGATTTAGTAATTGCTTGACCTAAACTTGGGTTAACTCGATTATTAGAAACGGGATGAAGTTGCTCTTCAACCATATGTAATAGCGCTGCCGCTTTTTCAATTGTACTCGACTCAGGCATCGGCATTGGATTGCTGTTGTTCCAATAAATGCCAGAACAATCAAAAGGTGCAAAAATGGTTTTATTATTCTTACTTGATAGATTAGGTGGCATATAACACATCCCAACCCCTTTCGCTTGAATAATATCCCCAACATGCAAATCGGTTGTTTCCAACTCAGTAAAATTAGTCACTAAATGCGGTTCTGTATCTTTTAGCCATGAAAAGCTAAGTTTCATTGACAGAGAAAGTGGCTGATAAAGATACAACATACCTATAATAAACAAGCTCCAGAAAACGAAAACAATATTTTTAATATACCGTTTATAAGGATAATTTTTTTCTTCATCATGCAATGAAAGATAATTTCCTTGCTTTATAACATGATGACTAGGATACATTTCTAAATAGGTCACCTTATCAATATCACTTTGAATATAAGGCTCCCAATGAGGTGGATAAATAAGATCTATCCCCCCTAAAGAAACATTTTTTACCTGTCCATGATCAAAGTTGCCAAAAAGTCCCCAACGTTTCAAACGTCCTTTAAAACAGTGAACTTCTTGCTTACGTGGCTTAATCAAAGGATTGTGAATAAGGAAAAGACCAATGGCAAGAAATGCACTTCCTATCGCTAAGATCCAAGGAAGAAAAACTTGGGGCATCATTAAGGCCGTTAACCATAATGTAAGCCCAATACAAACAAAAGAACCATCCCAAAAACCAGATGAGTTATGTAATCGATATTCTTCGTTAGTCTCTTCTCTAATTTGCAGGAGGTGAGCAGCATCACCCTCATTTTTTTGGATTGTTGATGAACCATTTGCCAAGATAGGTTCAGAAAGCTGTTTTAAACTGAGTGCGGAAAAATGAATTTTTTCATCTTTTAAGAAATGCCCATTAACACCAACGACGATGGGGATAGATGGCGTACACACAACATCAAGGACATTTTCTTGTTGAAGATAAGGAACAAGTAGCGGGGGGATATGAATTTCTACAGCATCAATATAGTAACGCCAATGATTTAGTCCTTCCGAAGACCCTGCAAAACGGTTAACGATATTTCTTAATGTCGTCACAATTTCGCCTTTAATTGGCATTTCGGGGAAATTTTGTAATGAATATCCAGAAGAAAAATCTGACGTACCAAAATAAGATAAATAATCACTAATAAGCCCATAATCATCAGCAGTGAGCTTACGATAAGTCGGTTTAGCAAGAGATGGGAGATGATGTGAGTCATCAAGCCGCCTTCTTTTAAAGAATAGAAAGGCGGCCATTATAAATAGGCTTATCATAACGATAGCCAATATAATGACTGATAATCTCATTTTTTCCCCATACTTATACTGATGCTGCGTAGTAACAATAACAAATTTAAAACCCTGCCTAACATAAGGCAATTCCTATTCTTTTGTTCTATTTTTTATTTAAATACAATAGATTATCTTTTTGTCACGGCGTTATAATTTATATCTCTTATCAATTTTATATCCGCTAACAAAACTATCTTCGGGTAAAATAGCGAATCAATAAATAATAATATTCTCAAAAAATCAATAGATAACTAGGTTTAATAGCGGAGTGTACTCAATTTTCCCTTAAAAGCTAAATCTAATTGTTAGATTTATTTTGTCATTAATGTGTTAAATTCAGGTTAATCTCTATTCTGCCAGGGGCTGTTATGAAAGAACTTAAAAAACCCAATATATTAAACATTGATAACATCGCCCGTTCTCAATTATTTCAGATCCAATCCGTTAATCTGGAGTTTAGTAACGGGGAAAAACGTATTTATGAGCGCATGAAGCCAGCTAACCGTGAAGCCGTTATGATTGTTCCGATTATTGATGACAACCTTATCCTTATTCGAGAATACGCTGTCGGTATCGAAAATTATGACTTTGGCTTTCCTAAAGGTGCCATTGATCCTGGCGAAAATGCCCTACAAGCCGCAAACCGCGAACTCAAAGAAGAAATTGGTTATGGTGCCCACTCTTTAACAGAAATAGCAAAACTTTCTATGGCACCCTCTTATTTTTCCAGCAAAATGAATATCGTCATTGCACATGATCTTTATCCTGAACAACTGGAAGGCGATGAACCAGAACCTCTTATCCAAGTACGTTGGCCTATCGCAAAAATGATGGATTTACTGGATCATCCTGATTTTACCGAAGCACGTAGTGTCAGTGCTCTCTTCCTCGCACATCGCTATTTACAAAATAAATAGGTAATAAAAAACCGGACGTTAACATCCGGTTTTTTATTTTTTGATTAATTAGAATAACTCGTTAGATTCACCATTATCCTCAAAAATCCGTGTTCCCACTTCACTTTTTGCACTTTCCGTTGGTTGTGTACCTTCAATAAAATACTCTTTCATTGATGCACCTTCACCTGCGAGTTTGCCCGTTCTTCTATCTATTTGAACAGCAACAACACCTTTTGGTACCGGCATCATATTTACAGGCACACCATCGAGTGCAACTTTCATAAAGTCATTCCAAATAGGTTGCGCTGTTTTAGCACCCGCTTCACCACCACTAGCCGCCGTACGTCCTAGGTTTCGGCTACTGTCATCAAAACCAATCCAAGCTGTAGCAACAATATTCGCACCATAACCCGAGAACCACGCATCTTTAGAACTGTTGGTTGTCCCAGTTTTACCACCAATATCTTGGCGTTTTAAGTCACGAAGAGCTCGCCAACCTGTACCAGACCATCCAGGTTCACCGACAAGGTTTGTCCTTAACGCATCATGCATTAAGTAAGCCAGTGGTGTGCTGATGACGTGTGGTGCATAAGGGCTTTCTTTAACAGTTTCAGCTAACGGAGCTTGTTCTAATTCAATGTCAGGTGCTGCATCAGCAGGCTGTGAGGTATTAGACTGAGCAACATTTTCCATATAGTCATCTGATAAAGCAATAGAACGCATGGTATCACCATAAATAACTGGAATATCAGTACAGTCTGGACACGCTACTTTTGGCTCCGCAGTAAACAGCACTTCACCTTCTGCATTTTCAATACGTTGAATATAGTAAGGTTCAATTAAATATCCTCCATTCGCCATAACAGCAAAACCGCGCACCATTTGCATAGGTGTAAATGATGGCGAGCCTAATGCTAAGGATTCTGTTCTATCTATATTTTGATTAGGAAAACCAAAACGTAAGAGATAGTCTGCGGCATAATCCACGCCCATTGCACGCATTGCACGAACCATTACTACGTTTTTAGACTGACCTAATCCCTGACGTAAACGAATAGGACCTGCGTAAGTTGGTGGTGAGTTTTTAGGTCGCCAATCAGTGCCTGCTCCCGCATCCCAACGACTAATCGGTAAGTCATTAAGTAACGTAGATAAGGTTAAACCTTTATCTAAAGCAGCCGCATACAAGAAAGGTTTAATATTCGAACCTACTTGGCGTAATGATTGAGAAACACGATTAAATTTACTAATTTCAAAATCAAAGCCCCCTACAAGGGCAATAATTCCACCATTTAACGGATTTAATGCAACAAATGCCGCATTAACGCCCGGAATTTGTGCTAATACCCAATTATTATCATTATTTTGGCGAACCCAAATTTGCTCACCAGCATTAACAACCGCATCAACTTTTGTTGGTGTCGCACCTTGAGCTGTATCTGAAATAAACTTACGAGCCCAACGAACGGCTTTTAAATCAAGAGTTATGTTATCGCCATTCTTTAAAACGACTTTCGCTTCTTTGGCATCCACAGACAACACAACCGCTGGAATTAATGGTCCATACGTTTGGATTTGTTTTAATTTTTTACTAATTGCGTCGTTATCCCACGGCGTTTGGCCTGCACGCCAAAGGACTTCTTGAGCACCGCGATAACCATGACGCATATCATAATCAATCACATTGTCGCGTAAGGCTTTTTCAGCGGCTAATTGGTCTTTACGAATAACGGTAGTGTAAATTTTATAGCCATCAGTATAAGCATTTTCACCATAGCGCTCATACATCTCCATTCTCACCATTTCAGTAAGGTATGGAGCTGAGAAATCAATCTGAGGTGCATGATATTTCGCAACAATAGGTTCCGCTCGCGCACTTTCATACTGCGCACGAGTAATGTAATTCTCTTCATACATACGCAGTAAAACAACATTACGACGTTTTAAAGCACGATCATAAGAATAGAGTGGATTGAGTGTAGAAGGGGCTTTAGGTAAACCAGCAATGACGGCCATTTCATTAAGGCTAAGGTCATGCACACTTTTACCAAAGTAAACATAAGCCGCGGCCCCCACACCATAAGCACGGTTACCCAGATAAATTTTATTTAAATACAGTGTTAAAATTTCATCCTTAGTTAACTCTTTTTCAATGCGAATAGCCAAGAAGGCTTCTTTGATTTTTCGCATCAATTTCTTCTCAGGTGTTAAAAAGAAATTTCGTGCTAATTGTTGCGTAATGGTACTTGCACCTTGAGAAGCTTGTCCTGAAGTTAATGCCACCACTACCGCACGCGAGATCCCAATAGGATCAATACCGTGATGCTCACGAAAACGGGTATCTTCTGTTGCAATAAAAGCATTAATTAATTGAGGAGGCATCTCCTCCAACGTTAACGGTAAACGACGTTTTTCGCCGTATTGTGCCATTAACTCTCCGTCTGCACTAAAAACCTGCATAGGGGTTTGTAAACGAACATCTTTTAATGTCGCCACATCAGGTAACTGAGGCTCAACATACTTATACATACCGTATATCGAAGCAGCTCCCAAAATTATGCAAGCCAAAACGAAGATGAAAAAATATTTTAAGAACTTCACCTTAAATTTCCCATGTAGTGTGAATTGGGCAGTTTATAAACAAACAGTGCGTAGTATAAAGGTAACGCCCCTTTGAAAATAGGCAATTACTCATCAATAGATATGGATATCATTTATGGAAACACACAATTACCAGATTGGAATTGAAATTAATACTCATCATATCAATGCTGTTTTGGTCTTTCAGCAGAATAAACAATGGAAGATCAGTGCATTTTGGCAATTCCCTTTACCTCTCAATGACGATTTAGATGATACAAAATTAAGAAATATCTTAATAAACTGGCGCAAGGATCTCCCTTTTATTAACAATATTACCCTTTCGTTACCCGATATTTATGAAAACTATCAGACTATCCCGCTACCACACCCCGTTTCCCTTACATCTGCGGCATGTTATCGACTAGCACAGTTACGAGCCACATCTTACACACAAAATACCAAAATCCCTGTTAATTTTGACTATCGGCAAAATAACGGCAAACTCGCTATTCATTTATGTCATAAGGTCGCATTAGATAAGTATATTGCCTTATTCTCCCAAATAAAGTTAACACTCTCTGCGATTGATCTTCCTGCGTGTGCGCTACGTTATTTAGCCTCTTACCTTAATATCTCACCAAAAAGTAAGCTTATTTACTGCAAAAATAACTCTCTCTTTTGGGTTTCATCTGATGATGAAATGCCCCATTACGGCACGTGCTCTTATCAGAATCAACAGGAGCAAAAAAAACTTATCTATCAACTAATAGAAAAATATCATTGGTCTAAAGAGCAATGTTATTTTGCTGGTGATAATGCGATATATTTTAACCATTTAATGCCTCTTTGGCCTGATTTTTCCCATTGTTTATTTCAATTCACCGCAAAAGAAAGCTCACTTTCTCTTATTGCGCTTGGTTTAGCATTACGCCCTTGGGAGACATCATGTATCAAGTAAATTATCTACCGTGGCGCCACAATTTATTTAGAAAAAAAACAGTAATATGGACTTATCAAACGTTAGTGTTTATCACTATCACGCTGATAGCTTGCGGTTATTACACTTATCATTTAGTCCAAAAAAGAGATAGCACCACAGCACTACATATTCGAACCCAGCAACAAGAAAGGAGCTTGCTAGAGCAACTCAACATTTATCAACAACAGAAAAAACAAACCTATTTATGTTATCAACGCTATTCGCTCTATTATCAAAATTGGTTACGTTATTTACATTACATACGTTTTTTTCAAGCTATTGAAACATATCTCCCACCGGCTGTATGGGTAAGCCATTATTCTGGTATGGATAATCGTCACTCTTTGGCACTTATTTTACCCAATACACACACGCTCTCTTTTATAGCCCATTTTAAACATCACCCCATTCTTGCCCCCCTATCACTGGATTATTTACAACAAAGTAAAATCTCCCCGTCCTATACCGAAGTTCATCTAACAGGAAAATGGGAAATTGATGAGCGATGGAATAAAAAAGAGGTTGAGAAAATACCATGAAGATAAATGTGAAATGGTTACAATTTGTGGTTTCTCTTGCGATGTGGCAAATAACATTACTAAGCTTAACGATACCTTTTATTATCTTTCTACTTTACTACTTCTTTATTTATACAGACTATCAGCAAGAAATAACCCAACAACACATGGAAATAAAACAAAGTCTCTCTCGTATTCATCATTATCAAAGGACGTTAGAGACAATTCCCTCCCTCGGATCACTTATAGCACAACAAGCGGATTATAATATTCCATTGAATATCCCCTCAGCTTCTGAGCAACTACAACACATACTTATGACTTATCATTTCATCCCTGAAACTTGGGAGAATTCATCTAATTCATTATATAAACTCACGTTTACTTTGCCTTATGCCCGCTTCTTAACTTTACTAGAATTCCTTAATCAAACCGGATTATTGCTTGTTTCTCTCAATATTATGCCAACAGAGACTAAGTTACTTTCAGTTCAAATTACACTGACGACACTAAAGGAACTCTCTTTAGAACAAGGGGACATATCATGAAAATAGTTTTTTTTTTTATTGTGTTATTGATGACAACTTCCGTTTTTGCTCATTCGAGAGATCCATTTTTTCCTGACGTCCTTGATGTCATTAATCATGAAAAAGCACCACCAACACTCATTGATGAACCATTGACTAAAACTCAACAAACTGAACAGTTACACCATCGGCTCTATCCATTAAATTATGCCGATGCAGATACGTTAGCAAAACAACTTAGCACGCACGCTATTCCACTATTAAGTAAACAAGGCCGTGTCATTGCTGATAGTGACGCTAATAGCCTTTCTATTGTTGATAATGATAAAGCACTTTCTGAAATTGCAGACTGGCTGAGATTAAAAGATACACCACAACAGCAAGTTTATATCACTGCGCATATCATCAGTAGCAGTCAAGACGCGTTAAATGAATTAGGTGCTCAATGGGGATTGCACACGTTAAAAACAACCCATGTTGAAGCAACATCGACACACCCTAACACAATATCTCCCCCTTCAAATTCAGCTTTATCAATACCTTCGCTTTCTGCTTTATCACTCCATCAAAACACCAAAAACCCACTTCACTCTATTGCCTTTAACATTGCTCGAATTAACGGCCGGCTATTAGAACTTGAGTTAAGTGCATTAGAACAAGAAAAGCAATTATCAATTATTGCCAGCCCAAGATTGACAGCAGCTCATGAGAAAACAGCCTCAATCAAACAAGGAACGGAGATCCCCTATGTCAGCCGAGATAATGAAACCACTCGTGTTCAATTTAAAGAGGCCGTATTAGGGATGGAAGTCACACCGATGATCCAAAGGAATAAAAAGATAAGGTTAATACTTAAAATAAGCCAAAATACACCAGGTATCGCACTTGTACAGGGAGGAAGTGAGCACCTTTCCATAGATAAGCAAGAGATCAGTACAGAAGTCACGATTAATGATGGAGAAACCATTATGTTAGGAGGAATATTTCAACAAAAGCAGCAAGAACATACAGCAAACATTCCTTTATTATCTTCTATTCCGTTATTAGGAGTACTTTTTAGCCATAAAAGAGATCAGCAGAGTCGCCATGAATTGGTTATTTTTATTACACCCAAATTAATCTAACTTTTTATGCAAAAATTTTTTTGTTTTTAAAATACAATAAATTACCTGTTTTTTACTAGGATTAAACTGAGAGTTATTCATTGTTTTTTCTTATAATCAGTATTTATAGATTTGACGATGAGGACGATTTAGCTTACAAGGGTTAGCTAATTTGAGTGAGCCTGAAACATCACAATGATAATACGGATACATTTTATGCACTTCCTCTATTCTTGGAGGTAGGGCTTTTTATATGTAATATTGATCGCTTGATGACGAAAAAGACAATATTATCAGATGCGGTTTTCCGACTAAATTGTGTTAGAATCTTCGCGTTGCCAACAAAGATGATTACTTTTTAGTAGTTTTTGTTATGTACTGTAGGCAAAGGGATTTTTATCCTATGTTGTTGTTTGCAACAGCATGTGGTTATTTTATAGCGATCTACTGAAAGAACTCAGTCTTATTATGAGAGTAGATAACAAATGTTATCAGGTGTGTATTAGATAAACACTCATAAATTTCAGTTTAGGTCCCGTCGCTGAATGAATTTGGCGGGGCGGGTTATCATTAACGAATATCTTAGTAATACCAAAAACATGGCAGAGAAACGTAATATCTTTCTGGTTGGGCCTATGGGTGCCGGCAAAAGCACTATTGGTCGTCAGTTAGCTCAACAACTTAGTATGGAGTTTTATGATTCCGATCAGGAAATTGAGCGGCGTACAGGTGCGGATGTAGGTTGGGTATTTGATGTAGAAGGCGAAGAAGGCTTCCGTCAACGAGAAGAGAAAATCATCAACGAACTCACTGAAAAGCAAGGTATCGTGCTTGCTACAGGTGGTGGTTCGGTGAAATCGCGAGAAACCCGTAACAGACTATCTGCACGTGGTGTGGTTGTTTATTTAGAAACAAACATTGAAAAGCAACTCGCTCGTACCCAACGTGATAAAAAACGTCCTTTATTGCAAGGTGTTGAGCCTGTGCGCGATGTCCTAGAGACATTAGCTGAAGAACGTAATCCTCTTTATGAAGAGATTGCTGACATCACAATTCATACTGATGATCAGAGTGCAAAAATTGTAGCCAATCAAATAATTGAATTATTAGAACAAAACTAATAAATTCAGCTATTTATAAGGTTAAACAAAGACAATAAGAAGAAGGCCACTGTTATGGAAAAAATCGCTGTCACATTAGGTGAAAGAAGCTATCCCATTACCATTGCTTCTGGCCTTTTTCATCAACCTGATACCTTTTTACCATTAAAATCAGGGCAGCAAGTTATGATAGTTACAAATGTAACGCTTGCTCCGCTGTATTTAGAAAAGGTAACAAATACCTTAAAGAAACAAGGTATTTTGGTTGATAGCGTGATTTTACCTGATGGCGAACAATATAAATCGCTTGAAATCATGAACGATGTCTTTACTGCATTATTAGAAAAAAATCATAATCGAGATACAACACTTATCGCATTAGGCGGGGGTGTTATTGGTGATCTAACCGGTTTTGCGGCAGCAAGTTATCAACGCGGTGTTCGCTTTATCCAAGTACCGACTACCTTGTTATCACAAGTTGATTCATCTGTTGGTGGAAAAACAGCAGTTAATCATCCTCTTGGCAAGAATATGATTGGGGCTTTTTACCAACCAGCTTCTGTCATTATTGATCTCGATTGCCTTGCCACATTACCACCTCGTGAACTTTCATCTGGTTTAGCTGAAGTTATTAAATATGGCATCATTTTAGATAAAGACTTCTTTATCTGGCTTGAGAATAATATTGATAAACTTTTGGCACTTGATCCTAAAGCGATGGCATTTTGTATCCGTCGTTGCTGTGAGCTTAAAGCGGAAGTTGTCGCCGCAGACGAAAAAGAAACCAGTGGATTACGTGCACTCCTCAATCTTGGCCATACTTATGGGCACGCTATTGAAGCTCATATGGGATATGGCGTTTGGTTGCATGGTGAAGCCGTTGCCGCAGGTATGGTAATGGCGGCAAGAACCTCTCAAGCACTTGGTCAATTTACTGAAGAAGAAACACTACGTGTCATTCAATTACTTGAAAAAGCAAATCTTCCTGTCAATGGCCCAGTAGAAATGACACCTGATGACTATTTACCTCATATGATGAGAGATAAAAAGGTATCTGGTGGCAAATTACACCTCGTTTTACCAAAAGGTATCGGTCAATCCGAATTACGTGCGGATATTTCTCGCGAACAAGTCCACAAAGCGATAACATCTTGCATTAATGCAAATTAAGCTCCCCATTACCTGACTAGAAGTAAACCAGAACACCTATTTAAGGATAATTCTGGTTAATATTGTCAAATGCAACGTTTCGGAAAAAGCGTTTCATCCTTATACTATGAGGTAATGGCTAAGGCTGAATAGAATATTTTCGCTTTTTGACGCTCTGACGGAGGGCATAATGGACGAGTTCAAACCTGATAATGAAACCAAGAGTGATAACTCACTCAAACCTGATACATCGGATAGACCTGAACGTCGAACCAACCGACCTCGTAACAACCCATTAAAAAATGCGCGCTTCTCTGTATCCCGTCAACAGATGATGATTGGTGTTGGTGTCCTCGTACTTATTCTGCTAATTATTGCAATAAGCTCTGCATTAAAATCACCAGAAACAACGGAACCTTCATCGCCAACCGGAACAGAAAGAAATATCGATCTGTCTCAACAACCATCATCCGTTACGCCTACAGAAAATAGCCAACCATCAACACCTCAAGCTATTTCTGGGCAAGAAATCCAACCTGCGACACCGCCTTCACAAAATTTACCTCCAATGATTGATTCACAAGGTCAACGTGTTGAGATCCCTGGTGATATTGTTGATTCTTTAAATCAACAACAAGCAGGTATAAACCAAGCAACAGGTCAGCAACAGTCATTAAATTCACAACAACCAAAACCAGAGAAACCTGTTACACAACCACCAGCAACCAAGCCGGTGCAACCTGTACAGAAACCGGCTGAAATAAAAACACCGCCAACAAAACCGGTAACTCCACCAGCAACAACACAATCTAAGCCCGCCTCTAAGCCCGTGGTTTCAGGTTCATTGTCTGCCGGCAATTTAAGTTCTATTCCAGCTTCAAATTACACATTGCAACTAAGTGGTGCAAGTCGCCAAGATACCTTAGAAGCTTTCGCTAAAAAGAACCTTAATGGAAACTACGCTATCTATAAAACTCAGCGTAATGGTAACCCATGGTATGTACTCATCTATGGTAACTATCGTAATATAAGCGAAGCTAAGCAGGCTGTTTCTTCATTACCAACACCGGTACAAGCGAAACAACCTTGGGTTAGACCGATGAAACATGTTCATCAGGATCTAAAAAAATAATTAAGACGAGGTTCACCGCTGATATGCTGTCTGAAACAGAGTACAATCGGCGACTCTGAAACGATTGAGAAATTTGGACGGCATGAAAAAAAAACGCGCATTCCTAAAATGGGCTGGTGGTAAGTATCCTTTGGTAGATGACATTAAACGTCATCTGCCTGAAGGTAACTGTTTAATTGAACCTTTTACGGGTGCCGGTTCTGTTTTTTTAAATACAGAATACGATTCATATATTCTTGCCGACATAAATAGTGATCTAATTCATCTCTATAATACGGTAAAGCAGCATCCTGAAAAATTTATGGAGGATGCTCGCTTATTATTTACTCCTCAAATGAATATTGCAGAAGAGTTTTATGAACTACGACAAGAGTTTAATCTCTCAACTGATCCTTATCAGCGTAGTGTCTTATTTCTCTATCTTAACCGCCATTGTTACAATGGGTTATGTCGTTATAATTCAAAAGGTGAATATAACGTCCCTTTTGGCCGTTACAAAAAGCCTTATTTCCCTGAAACAGAGTTAATTTGGTTTTCTGAAAAGGCACAAAAAGCCACATTTGTTTGCCAAAGCTATTCATCAACGATGACAAATGCAGAAAAAGGCTCCGTTATTTATTGCGATCCGCCTTATGCACCACTATCACCAACTGCAAATTTCACGTCATACCATACAAATAGCTTTAGTTTTCAAGAGCAGGAACATCTGGCTCAACTTGCCTCAATGCTGGCTTACGAGAGACAGATACCCGTGTTAATATCCAATCATGAGACTGCGTTAACAAAAGAGTGGTATGTAAACGCAAAAGAGCTACACAGTGTGAAAGTCAGAAGAACAATCAGTAGCAACACACTCGGTCGTAGCAAAGTGAACGAATTACTAGCTTTATATAAATAATCGTTAACACCTCCCGACAAGGGGAGTGTTGTCAGGAGAATGCGATGAAAGATTTTCTGATTGCCCCTTCTATTTTATCCGCTGATTTTGCACGTCTTGGCGAAGATACTGAGAAAGTACTTGCCGCAGGTGCTGACGTTGTCCACTTTGATGTCATGGATAACCATTATGTTCCAAATCTAACGTTTGGCGCGCCAATTTGTAAAGCCTTGCGTAACTATGGAATTACTGCTCCCATTGATGTTCACTTAATGGTAAAGCCGGTTGATCGCATCATTCCTGACTTTGCAAAAGCAGGTGCAACTTATATTTCATTTCATGCAGAAGCCAGTGACCACGTTGACCGTACTATTCAGTTAATCAAAGATTGTGGTTGTAAAGCGGGTTTAGTACTTAACCCAGCAACCCCTTTAAACTATCTCGATTATGTAATGGATAAATTAGATCTTATCCTGCTGATGTCCGTTAACCCAGGCTTTGGTGGTCAATCATTTATTCCTAACACTCTCGATAAATTACGCCAAGTTCGTAAGATGATTGATGATGGTGGTTATGACATTCGTTTAGAAATTGATGGCGGTGTCAAAGTCGATAATATTGCTGAAATTGCCCAAGCGGGGGCGGATATGTTTGTTGCTGGCTCTGCTATTTTCAATCAGCCGAACTATAAACATGTTATCGACAATATGCGCCGTGAATTAGAAAAGGTATCGTAATGACAGATAAAAAACTCAAAGGCATCCGTGCTATCGCCTTTGATCTTGATGGCACACTCACTGACAGTGCAGTAGGACTTACAGAAGCAACAGATTACGCATTGAAAGCAAAAGGCTTTCCTCCTGCTGGCAAACATAATGTCACTATTTGGGTAGGCAACGGCGTTGATATGCTACTCACGCGCGCTTTGCATAACGCTGGTGTCGAGGATGTCACTGAAACCCTATTAAAAGAAATGCGTGACCTTTTTGATGCACATTATGCAACTTCCGTCAAAACAGGCAGTGATTTATTCCCACACGTTAAAGAAACGCTTGAAGTATTAGCTTCGCATAATATTCCATTAGGCATTGTCACCAATAAGCCATCACCTTTTATTGCTCCATTATTACAGCAACTGGGAATTGATAAATATTTTTCCTTAGTGCTAGGAGGAGATGATGTTAAAGAAAAAAAACCGCATCCAGCACCATTATATTTAACAATGGGCACATTTGGTGTTAAAAAGGAAGAACTCCTTTTTGTTGGGGATTCTCGCAACGATATTATTGCAGCACAAGAGGCACAATGCCCTTGCGTAGGTTTAACCTATGGCTATAACTACGGCGTATCTATCGCAGACAGCAAACCAGATTATACTCTCGATAATTTTGCCGATTTGCTCTCAATCCTCGACATCACGCCAATGACAACTGTGGAATAGAACTAACATGACGACTTCAGTAGAAAAAACGGCAAAAAAGCCAATTGTATTCAGTGGTGCGCAACCTTCTGGTGAGTTAACTATCGGAAACTATATGGGTGCATTACGTCAATGGGTACAAATGCAAGATGATTATGACTGCATTTACTGTATCGTTGACCAACATGCCATTACAGTTCGTCAAGATCCAAAAGAGCTAAGAAAAAGAACATTAGATACGCTGGCACTCTATCTTGCTTGCGGTATTGATCCAGAAAAAAGCACCATTTTTGTTCAGTCACATGTTCCACAACATGCTCAATTAAGCTGGGCACTAAATTGTTACACCTATTTTGGTGAATTGAGCCGTATGACTCAATTTAAAGATAAATCGGCACGCCATGCTGAAAATATTAATGCTGGGTTATTTGATTATCCTGTATTGATGGCAGCAGATATTCTTATTTATCAAACGAACCAAGTCCCTGTGGGTATTGACCAAAAACAGCATCTTGAATTAAGCCGTGATATTGCTCAGCGTTTTAACGCTATTTATGGCGATATATTCACTGTACCAGATCCTTTTATTCCCAAAGGTGGTGCACGTGTTATGGCATTACAAGATCCAACTAAAAAAATGTCTAAGTCTGATGATAACCGTAATAACGTTATCGCCCTACTTGAAGATCCCAAAGCTGCGGCTAAAAAGATCAAACGCGCAATGACAGACTCAGAAGAGCCACCTCGTGTTATTTACGATCTTGAAAACAAAGCTGGAGTCTCTAACTTACTGGATATTTTAGCGGGTATAACAGGCAAAACTATTCCTGAATTAGAAGCCGAATTTGAAGGTCAAATGTACGGACATCTAAAAGGTGCTGTTGCAGATGCAGTCTCTGAAATGCTAACTAACATTCAAGAACGTTTTAACACATTCCGTAATGATGAAGCTCTGCTCAATAAAATTATGAAAGAAGGTGCTGATAAAGCCAAAGCTCGTGCTCAAGCAACCTTAGACAAAGTTTATGACGCCATTGGGTTTATTGCGCATCCGTGATTTTTTGTTAATACATAAAAAACACCTCACCTATTTTTAGGGAGGTGTTTTTTATTTAGTAAAGTATTTATTCTTTAAACAACCGCCTATTAAAACTCTCAATTGCTTGATTTTTCAATCTTAACTGCATAGTCTTACTCCAACTTGCTGATAATCCCGCAGCACTTAATAGACGACGATAAAGCTCTTCATCAAAAGGCATATGAAAAGCAATTGATATTGCTTCTTTAACAGAAACATCACTGTTTCTTGAAACCAAAACGAGAGGATGATGGTTGCCTGTTTCTCCTGCACTCACGACACGATACAACCAACCACAATAACCGCTATCTTGCATAATTTGCGAAAAGTGACTGACTTCTGTCACTGTATTAAGTTTATAGCAAGGAGAGCGTGGTTGAGTAACTTGAATTAATGAATTACCCCATTGGTAAATATCACCAATAAAGACATTTTCTTCTGTCATACCCATTGTTGATATATTTTCACCAAAAGCTGGCGCATTAAAAAAATCCGTCAATTGTGAGAATTGTTCTGCCCAATACAGATAGTGCTCTTGAGGATAATGACACAGTGCGCGATCTGGCCCACCATGAAAACTCTTTTCTGCTTGCTCATCGCCTTCTAATCCCAGCGAAGTAAGTTTGATATGACCATCCACTAGCCTCTTAGTGATCGCACTGGTAAATCCATTAGACGTTGTTATGATATTGCCAATATAAACACTCGGAAAATAACGCATAGCTCACTACCTAAACAGAAAAGGATAACTCATAGTAAAGAGAGTGTTCAAAAGAAACAATGCCGACATTTGTCGGCATTAAAAATAGAAAAGAAATGATCAATTTAATTATGCTTTGCTCTGAAAACGTTTTTGCGCTTCATCCCAGTTCACAACTGACCAGAACGCTTTGATATAATCAGGGCGACGATTTTGATATTTCAAGTAATAAGCATGTTCCCATACATCTAACCCAACAATTGGATAGCCTGATGCACCAGCTAACTCTTCCCCCATTAATGGGCTATCTTGGTTAGCTGTAGAGACGACAGCTAATTTACCATCGTCTTTTAATACCAGCCATGCCCAACCTGAACCAAAACGGCTAGCAGCTGCTTTTTCAAACAACGCTTTAAAGGCATCAACACTACCAAAATCACGGTCAATTGCCTCTTTTAGTGATCCTTGTAATTGAGTTCCTAGTTTTAAACCTTTCCAAAATAAAGAGTGGTTAGAATGGCCACCCGCATTATTACGTAAGAATGTACGTTGTTCAGCAGGCACTTTATGAAGTTTTTTAACTAACTCATCAATATCTAAATCTGCAAGTTCCGGTAATTTTTCTAATGCAGTATTGGTATTATTTACATACGTCTGATGATGCTTTGTATGGTGAATTTCCATTGTACGCTCATCAAAATGAGGTTCTAACGCATCATAAGCATAAGGCAGTGCAGGTAATGTATAGCTCATATTTATCTCCAGTGCTGTTTTATCTTAGATCACATCATGTGATTTATCTTTTCATTTCATTATAGTGAAAAAAACGTTAATGAAAATCATTATCATATCCATATTATTTTTGTGGTTTTTTTATTCAGCACTCGTTAATTAATTTTCACAGTATATTATTTTAATTTAAAAGCATTTTATTAAAAAATAATTCTATTAAACAAGATAAATATAGATAAATAATACATGCTATGCTTTAGCACTAATTGAACATTCCATGAAAAGCATTTCCATTAATTCGTGATCTTCTGCGCAAAAAAGAAACAATCTTTATTTCCCCTCTTTTGTTAACGACTTTTTGACATAGTATTAACAACAGTAAGGAGAACTATTATGACAAAAATAAACCAACATCATATTCCTGCAAACATTGCAGAACACGCCCTGATCAATAAAGAGCAATACCAAAAAGACTATGAATTATCTATCAAAAACCCGGAGGCCTTTTGGGCAGATAAAGGGAAAATGATTGACTGGATAAAACCATATACTGTGGTAAAGAATACCTCATTTGACCCAGGGCATGTTCGCATTCGCTGGTTTGAAGATGGACAACTAAACATCAGCCAAAACTGCCTCGATCGCCACCTTAAAACACGAGGTGATCAAACCGCAATTATTTGGGAAGGCGACTCACCTAATGAATCAAAAAAAATAACTTACCGACAACTCCACCAAGATGTTTGCCAATTCGCTAATGTATTAAAAAATTTGGGAATTAAAAAAGGCGATGTTGTGGCAATTTATATGCCGATGGTACCTGAAGCCGCAGTTGCTATGCTCGCCTGTGCTCGTATTGGTGCTATTCACTCTGTTATTTTCGGTGGTTTTTCTCCTGAAGCTGTTGCAGGTCGGATCATTGATTCAAAAGCCAAATTAGTTATCACTGCTGATGAAGGCTTACGCGCAGGTCGCGCTATTCCCCTAAAGAAAAATGTCGATGCTGCATTAAATCACACTGATATTCCGCCTATTAACCATGTTGTTGTATTTCGCCGAACAGGAAATACAGAACAATGGATTGAAGGACGTGATATTTGGTGGGATGAAGCTATCCAAGGTGTCAGTACTGAGTGTGATGTCGAAATTATGGATGCGGAAGATCCACTCTTTATTCTGTATACATCAGGTTCAACAGGAAAACCTAAAGGTGTGTTACATACCACAGGGGGCTATCTTGTTTATGCTTCGATGACGTTTAAATACACCTTTGATTATCATGAAGGCGATATTTATTGGTGTACTGCTGATGTAGGCTGGGTAACAGGACATAGCTACTTACTGTATGGCCCGCTTTCAAATGGCGCAACAACCGTTATGTTTGAAGGTGTACCTAATTACCCCTCAGTGAATCGTATGGCTCAAGTCGTTGATAAGCACCAAATCAATATCCTGTACACAGCCCCTACTGCAATCCGAGCATTAATGGCTGAAGGAGATAAAGCGATTGAGGGAACTCAACGCACTTCTCTGCGCATTTTAGGCTCTGTAGGTGAACCAATTAACCCTGAAGCTTGGGAATGGTTCTATCAGAAAATGGGACGTAGCCAATGCCCCATTGTTGATACTTGGTGGCAAACAGAAACAGGCGGTTTCATGATAACGCCATTACCCGGTGCGATGGACTTAAAACCGGGTTCTGCAACACGTCCTTTCTTTGGTGTTCAGCCTGCCATTGTCGATAATATGGGAGAAGTACAACAAGGTGCTTGTGAAGGTAACTTAGTGATCATTGATTCTTGGCCTGGCCAAGCTAGAACACTTTTTGGTGATCACGATCGCTTTGAACAAACATACTTTTCGACCTTTAAAGGCATGTATTTTTCTGGTGATGGTGCCCGCCGTGATGAAGATGGTGACTATTGGATAACAGGACGTGTTGATGATGTCTTGAATATTTCAGGCCACCGACTAGGAACAGCAGAAATTGAATCTGCTCTCGTTGCACACCCTAAGATTGCTGAAGCCGCAGTAGTGGGTATCCCTCATAATATTAAAGGGCAGGCTATTTATGCTTATGTCACGCTAAATCATGGTGAAGAGCCAACACCTGAACTTTACACAGAAGTCCGTGATTGGGTACGTAAAGAAATAGGGCCAATTGCAACGCCCGATATTCTTCACTGGACAGACTCTTTACCCAAAACGCGTTCAGGGAAAATTATGCGACGTATCTTGCGTAAAATTGCCTCTGGCGACACAACTAACCTCGGAGATACCTCAACACTCGCCGATCCAGGTGTTGTAGAGAAACTGTTAGAAGAAAAACAGTCTCTATCACTTACTGCGTAACTCACAACAACAATATAACTGTCATTTAAAAACGCAATACGACAATGCAAAGGCATGAAAATGCCTTTGCTGGACTCTCTTACCTAAAAATCATGGAATGCGGGGGATTTAAGCCTCTAAATCAAGTGATAAACCAAACAATTATATAGAGGAGAACTCTGATGAATGCCGATATTTATCAAGAGATAGAAAACAACCCTCGCTTTAAAGAACTGGTTAAAAAACGTAGTCGTTTTTCATGGACACTTTCAATTATTACTCTCGTTATGTATGTCTCATTTATCCTACTTATCGCTTTCTATCCACAATGGTTAGGTACACCACTGTATGAAGGAAGCTATATTACACGAGGTATTCCCATTGGCATTGGCTTAATCATTGCTTCATTTTTATTAACGGGCATTTACGTTATTAAAGCCAATACGGAGTTCGACAAACTGGCAAACGAGATTATAGAAGAGGTAGAAAAATGAGAAAATTACTCTATGCAATAAGCCTATTTTTCCTCTCTTCAACCATTGCTTATGCGGCTACAATAACAGAAGGTGGTGAGAAACAACCGATGAATATTCAGGCCATCATCATGTTTCTGATATTTGTCGGATTAACACTTTATATCACTTACTGGGCCTCTAAACGTACTCGTTCACGTGCAGATTACTATACGGCTGGAGGTAAAATAACAGGATTTCAAAATGGGATGGCTATTGCAGGCGATTTTATGTCAGCAGCATCCTTTTTAGGGATCTCCGCACTCGTTTATACCTCTGGTTACGATGGCCTGATTTATTCAATAGGATTCCTCATCGGCTGGCCGATTATTCTTTTTATTATTGCTGAACGTTTACGTAATTTAGGTCGTTATACCTTTGCTGATGTTGTTTCCTATCGATTAAGCCCAAAACCGATTAGAACACTCTCTGCTATTGGCTCTCTAGTTGTGGTTGCTCTTTATTTGATTGCACAAATGGTCGGTGCCGGAAAATTAATCGAGCTACTTTTCGGTTTAAACTATCATATTGCTGTTGTACTCGTCGGTATTCTAATGGTGCTCTATGTGTTATTTGGAGGCATGTTAGCAACCACTTGGGTGCAAATCATTAAAGCTATTTTATTACTTGCTGGTGCAAGTTTTATGGCGGTGATGGTTATGAAAGCAGTTGATTTTAATTTCAATACTTTATTTAAAGAAGCTGTCAATGTGCACTCAAAAGGGTTCTCAATTATGAGCCCTGGAGGTTTAGTTTCTGATCCTATTTCTGCACTTTCTTTAGGTCTTGCTTTAATGTTTGGTACTGCGGGGCTTCCTCATATCATCATGCGCTTCTTTACGGTTAGTGACGCCAAAGAAGCCCGTAAGAGTGTCTTCTATGCAACAGGTTTTATCGGTTATTTCTATATTCTTACTTTTATCATTGGTTTCGGCGCTATCTTACTCGTTAGCCCTAATCCTGTGTTCAAAGATGCCGCTGGCGCTTTAATTGGCGGCACAAACATGGCCGCAGTTCATCTTGCTGATGCTGTGGGAGGTAATTTCTTCCTCGGTTTTATTTCTGCAGTTGCATTTGCCACAATATTAGCCGTTGTTGCTGGATTGACGTTAGCAGGAGCTTCTGCTGTTTCTCATGATCTTTATGCTAATGTGATAAAAAATGGTCATGCTGATGAACGTCAAGAACTTAATGTTTCCAAAATAACCGTCGTTATTTTAGGTATTGTTGCGATTGGTTTAGGTATTTTATTTGAAAAACAAAACATTGCCTTTATGGTCGGACTTGCCTTCTCAATAGCCGCAAGCTGTAACTTCCCTATTATTTTATTATCAATGTATTGGAAAGGATTGACAACGCGTGGTGCAGTAGCAGGAGGATGGGCTGGCTTATTAATAGCCGTAACATTAATGATCTTAGGCCCCACAATTTGGGTCAGTATTTTAGGTCACGAAAAACCTATCTATCCTTATGAATATCCAGCATTATTTTCAATGATAATTGCTTTTGTTGTTTCATGGCTTTTCTCAATTACAGATAAATCATCTTTAGGTGAGAAAGAAAAAGCAAAATTCCAAGCTCAATTTATTCGCTCTCAAATTGGGTTAGGAATTGAACAAGGTAAAGAACACTAAAAACTATAAAATTCACTTATTTTTTACGATAAAAGTGCCCATTATTTTACAATAGAAATGGGCATTTTTATTTTTTGATAGACAGTCTGATCATATTTCTCCTCTTTACGTAATTAGAATAAATCTAATTTTTAAATACATATCTATACGATTATTTTAATAATTTGCTATTTATTAACTATTTATCAAAAAAAGAAGCAAAAATAAAATAAAATCAATGCGTTACAAAATAAGACTATTATTATTTATTCACTGTATGACTTTATTAATAATACAAAAAATTAGAAAAATCGTAATAATATCAAATTCGGACACATTTCAGCCAAACACGTCTTGTATTGTCAAAAGGTAAATGGTTAACTTTTTTATTCTACATAAGAAGAGGTGACAATTTTAAATAGATTATGTCTCGACTAACTTATTACACACTTTTATTTCTTCTATCTATAACACCAGCAATACTGGGTGGCTCAACATTGTACATAGAACAAAAACTCTATATTGTTCTCATTGGTTGGCTACTTATGTTGATGTGTAGTGGAATTTATCGTTCAATTCTAGGAAAAATAGTAACATTTATAATCAGCGCCTTATGGTCTTTAAATCTCTCTATTTCTCTATTTTTCTATCGTGAACACGATATTGCATTTTCCTCTTCTATCGCAGAAACGTTTATAAATACTAACGGCAGTGAGACTGTTGGTATGCTTTCTTATAATAAATATTACGTATTATTTTATATATGTAGCTTCTCTATTTATTATTTTCTTATCCATAAAAGTGCTCGATTTTCTCATTTAAAAACCACGAAAAATAGTGTGATAGCAATGGTTATATTAATAGCCATTATTCCTATATATAAAAACTTAGCGTTAAGAAATGATAATAAAACTAAATTACTCGCTGAATATACTCTTCTAAATACCCCCTTTTATAATGCAGCAGCACTAGTTAAAACATTTCACGAAAATCGTCAAATAAAAAGAATTGCTTCTCAAAAAGTTGATTATCAATACAGTAAAAAGAACGATAACACAGAGATTTATATTCTGATTATTGGTGAGTCTGTTCGTCGCGATCATTTAGGTATTTATGGTTATCCTCATGATACAACACCAAATTTAATGAAAGAAAAAAACAATCTAATTCTTTTTGAGAATGTTTACTCTCCTGCTCCAGTAACAATACTCTCAGTACCGATATCACTCTCAAATATTGGGTTAAAACAGCTACAAGATAAAAATCATTATGCTGATAATATTGTTTCTCTCGCAAATCATGCTGGGTTTAAAACTTATTGGTTAAGTAATCAAGGGAAAGGAAATCAAAAAACAAGTGTAATTTCAGTCATTGCAAATATGGCGCAGAATAAGAAATGGAATGAATTTATCGGTTATGATGAAGAACTACTTCCTCATTTAGATAAAGCACTCAACGAACCATCTACACAAAAAAAACTGATTATCTTGCATACTTATGGTAGTCATGAACCTGCTTGCAACCGATTTCCAAATCAAGATTTAAAAAAATTCACACAACAGGAAGACGATAACTGCTATGACAGCTCTATTGCTTATACAGATAAGTTAATAAATAACATTATTGAAAGAGTAAAAGATAAACCCGCATCTATTCTTTACTTTGCAGATCATGCTTTACAACGCCTCGATAAAAATAAAGAAATTCGTTACCATCATGGCGTAAATACCCCTCGTAAAGAAGCTTATAACATTCCTTTGTTCATTTGGTATAGCCCTTCTACAATAAAACCAATAATAAGTAATGAAGTTTTGAAAAAGCCTTATTCCACAGAAAATAATTATTGGTTATTAAGTAGTTGGCTGGGTATAGAACATAATTCACCAAATAAATGCTATTCACCACTAGATGATTGTTATAAGCCAAAATCACCTATTATGGTTATTGATGGCAATAGAAATTTATTGAACTACAATTTATTGAGTTCTGAAGAACAAGAGCCACAATAATATATGGCTCCTTACAAATAATTATTAGCAATCTTCAATCACAATATAAATGGCATTTAAAGAGCCATGAACACCAACAACTTTAATTAATTCAATATCAGAGGTACAACTTGGGCCGCTGATAATATTAATACAGGAAGGCATTCGGATATTTTCCGATGCTAATTGATGAAGTTTTTCCGCTAATTGAGCAACTCGAGGTAAAATAGTACTTCTTCTAATAACAAAGAGTGTTGTTTCTGGGATCAAACTGACACTACGCCCTTTATCTGCTCCAGAAAATAAAACAACGCCTCCCGATTCAGCAAGCCCATATTCGGCAAAAACAATACCCACTTTAGCATTTTTTACATGCTCTATATTTTCCACGCCAAAATGGTGATCCCACACACTAACATCACAATGTTGAGATAATAAATCAACAACACCACTTTCTTTTAAACGAAGATCACCCGTCAATATCACTGATGAACCATATTTATTGCATAACGCAAGTAAGCACTGAGGTAAGGCTTCTTGTGTCGTTGTCTCATAATCGCTTCCTGCTAATTTAGCGGTATTGAGAAAATATTGATATCGTTCCTCTTCTGATAATTCAGTTAATCTTTCTTCTGGATATGTATTTACTGGTGTTGGGAATGGATCAGGTTTTGTTTTTAATGGCCTTCCCAACTGAGAAGCTAAATGAGATAAGAATGTATTTTTATTATTCATCTCTTATTTCTCCTCTTTTTGATGTTTTTTGAACCAATTACGGAAACTTTCACCATCGCCTTTTGGCAGGTTTCTTGCTTCAGTCCATTCTTTTAATGCACCTATATTTAAAGGGGCTTTACCCTCTTTTATAAACCACCTTGCCACATGAGCGCCCCAATTCATGCCAACTTTCCATAATGTTGGATGACGATTCACATAATTGAATATATCGGTGATCGTACGCTCAGTTATTGGCGTGATTTTTTCCCTAACCATCACATCTCTATGTTTTTTAATTAAACTGGATAAAGGTATTTTCACGGGGCATACAGAATCACAAGCAGTACATAATGAACAGACATAAGGAAGGTTTTTAAAATCTTTATAACCACCTAATAAAGGAGTTAAAACAGCGCCAACAGGACCTGGATAAATAGAACCATATCCTTGGCCACCAATATGACGGTAAGCAGGGCAAGTATTCATGCATGCACCACAACGAATACAACGCAAAATATCTTTAAATTCTGTTCCGATAATTTTTGAACGCCCATTATCAACAATAACAAGATGAAAATCTTCAGGGCCATCAACATGGTCTTTTTCTCTAGGCCCTGTAAGCCATGTGTTATAGCCTGTTAAACGTAATCCAACGGCACTACGTGCTAACATGGTAATGAGAATATCCACTTCTTTAAATGTCGGTGCTATGCGCTCCATCCCCATCACAGCTATATGTGTTTTAGGTAATGTCGTACTTAAGCGAGCATTACCTTCATTAGTCACTAAACAAACTGAACCTGTCTCTGCAACAGCAAAGTTACATCCCGTTACACCTATATCAGCAGTAAAAAAATCATCTCTAATCTTTTGACGAACAAAACGAGTCATTTCTTCTGGTGTATCAGAACCGTTATATCCTAATTTATCGTGAAATATTTGACGGATTTGTTCTCTATTTTTATGGATAGCTGGTACAACAACATGTGACGGAGCATCCTTAGCTTGCTGGAGTATAAATTCTGCTAAATCGGTTTCTATAACATTAATGCCTGCATTCTCTAACGCGTCATTCATACCGATTTCTTCAGTTACCATAGACTTAGCTTTAACAATTTTCTTTGCTTTTTTTTCTCTAGCCACGCTAAGAATATATTGAGTCGCTTCTTCTTTTGTTTCAGCAAAGAAAACATGTCCACCATGTTCTTCTACTTTTTCAGATAATTGGTATAAATAAGCATCCAAGTTAGCAAGCACATGATCCCGAATTTGAGTAGCTCTATCTCTCCAATCTTCCCAATGCCCAAGATCATCAATCATTTTTTGCCGATTTCTACCAATGGTTTCTTGTGCATTAGCAACTGCTTTTTGCATGACTTCATCATGTACTTGACGATTGATTAGGTCTTTAAATGGAATAGTACTCGTTCTTAACGACATAATTCCTCCTCATGACTCATCAAGACCTGTGCAATATGCAACACTTTAACAGGACGGCCTTCTCGCTCTAAACGTCCACCAATATTTAAAAGGCAACTAACATCCGCACCAATCAAATAATCAGGTTTAACATCCATGATATGGTGTACTTTTTCTTTTACCATTTCCCCTGAAATCTCAGCCATTTTGACTGAAAATGTCCCACCAAAACCACAGCATGTTTCCATATCTTCAAAAGGCAATAATTCAAGACCTTTTACATGCTGTAATAATTTAATAGGTTCTTCTTTGACGCCCATTTTACGAAATAGGCTACAAGATGGGTGATAAACAGCTTTACCTTTAAGACTTGCGCCAACATCAAGAATACCAAGCTGATTTACAATAAAGGAAGTTAAATCAAACATTCTATTAGCTATTTTTTCAGCTCGTATAGCCCAATCAGGTTCATTAGCAAGATATTTGGAATAACCTTTGATTGCATAAGTACAAGATCCAGCAGGAGAAATAATGGGATAATCATTAACTTCGAAGGTTTCAATGAGTTTTTTCATTGCAGGTTTTGCGTTCTCGATATAACCACTATTAATAGCGGGTTGACCACAACAACCTTGTTTTTCAAGAAAATGAACCCGACAACCTAATTTTTCTAGCAGTAATACACTGTCTCTTGCCATATGGGATTTTAGAGCATCCCCAATACATGTGACATAGAAATTAACATCCATACATTTGCTCCTATTGCTTATCATTTATACAAAATAGCTTACTGACCGCCATTTATTTATCGCTATATTTGTATGACAATTAATGTTTGCATAAAAATGATGTTAAATATATGTTTAATTCTATGTTTTTTTATAATTTGAATAGGTACATAAAACTAATTTATGTATAGAGATAGGATAGAAATAAATTATTTTAAATAAAAACAATTTATTAAGAAGAAAATGAAACAAAAGATTAAAAAAATAAAAACCTTAAACGCAAAAAAGCCAACCCAGTGGGTTGGCTTTCTCGTCTTATTTAATGCCTGGCAGTTCCCTACTCTCACATGGGGAGACCCCACACTACCATCGGCGCTACAACGTTTCACTTCTGAGTTCGGCATGGGATCAGGTGGGACCGCTGCGCTATGGCCACCAAGCAAATTCGGTTTTATTACCCGCTTCTTTCCTTTCGGTCAGTCGCCAGTAATATCAATCTTAAACAAGCCTACTTTATCTACTCTTCGTCTCTCAGACAAAACACCTTCGGTGTTGTCAGGTTAAGCCTCACGGTTCATTAGTACTGGTTAGCTCAACGTATCGCTACGCTTACACACCCAGCCTATCAACGTCTTAGTCTTAAACGTTCCTTTAGGTCACTCAAGGTGACAGGGAAGACTCATCTCGAGGCAAGTTTCCCGCTTAGATGCTTTCAGCGGTTATCTCTTCCGCACTTAGCTACCGGGCAATGCCATTGGCATGACAACCCGAACACCAGTGGTGCGTTCACTCCGGTCCTCTCGTACTAGGAGCAACCCCTCTCAATCTTCCAACGCCCACGGCAGATAGGGACCGAACTGTCTCACGACGTTCTAAACCCAGCTCGCGTACCACTTTAAATGGCGAACAGCCATACCCTTGGGACCTACTTCAGCCCCAGGATGTGATGAGCCGACATCGAGGTGCCAAACACCGCCGTCGATATGAACTCTTGGGCGGTATCAGCCTGTTATCCCCGGAGTACCTTTTATCCGTTGAGCGATGGCCCTTCCATTCAGAACCACCGGATCACTAAGACCTACTTTCGTACCTGCTCGAGCCGTCACTCTCACAGTCAAGCTGGCTTATGCCTTTGCACTAACCGCATGATGTCCGACCATGCTTAGCCAACCTTCGTGCTCCTCCGTTACTCTTTAGGAGGAGACCGCCCCAGTCAAACTACCCACCAGACACGGTCCCCGACCCGGATTACGGGCCTAGGTTAGAACATCAAACGTTAAAGGGTGGTATTTCAAGGTTGACTCCATGCAGACTGGCGTCCACACTTCATAGTCTCCCACCTATCCTACACATCAAGGCTCAATGTTCAGTGTCAAGCTATAGTAAAGGTTCACGGGGTCTTTCCGTCTTGCCGCGGGTACACTGCATCTTCACAGCGAGTTCAATTTCACTGAGTCTCGGGTGGAGACAGCCTGGCCATCATTACGCCATTCGTGCAGGTCGGAACTTACCCGACAAGGAATTTCGCTACCTTAGGACCGTTATAGTTACGGCCGCCGTTTACTGGGGCTTCGATCAAGAGCTTCTCCCTAAGGATAACCCCATCAATTAACCTTCCAGCACCGGGCAGGCGTCACACCGTATACGTCCACTTTCGTGTTTGCACAGTGCTGTGTTTTTAATAAACAGTTGCAGCCAGCTGGTATCTTCGACTGGCTTCGGCTCCGTCCGCAAGGGACTTCACTTACCGCCAGCGTGCCTTCTCCCGAAGTTACGGCACCATTTTGCCTAGTTCCTTCACCCGAGTTCTCTCAAGCGCCTGAGTATTCTCTACCTGACCACCTGTGTCGGTTTGGGGTACGATTGTTGGTAACCTGAAGCTTAGAGGCTTTTCCTGGAAGCAGGGCATCAATTGCTTCACCACCTTAGTGGCTCGTCATCACACCTCAGCATTAAGTGACCGGATTTGCCTAATCACTCTGCCTACATGCTTGAACCGGGACGACCGTCGCCCGGACAACCTAGCCTTCTCCGTTCCCCCATCGCAGTTACCACCAGTACGGGAATATTAACCCGTTTCCCATCGACTACGCTTTTCAGCCTCGCCTTAGGGGTCGACTCACCCTGCCCCGATTAACGTTGGACAGGAACCCTTGGTCTTCCGGCGTGCGGGTTTTTCACCCGCATTATCGTTACTTATGTCAGCATTCGCACTTCTGATACCTCCAGCAT
>NZ_JAABNK010000011.1:0-6166 GCF_009915965.1 Proteus sp. G2300 | reverse complement strand
CAACGTGGCCGATAGTACCAACGTTAACGTGCGGTTTTGAACGTTCAAATTTTTCTTTAGACATTTAAATTGTCCCTCTAAGACACGGAATCGGTGGTTACACCACATCAACCAAGCAGTAAGTAAATTAGCGATTAGCTATTGCTTGTTAAGATTTTAATCAGGAAGGCAAGAACATGAAGGAGTGGTGCTGATAGGCAGATTCGAACTGCCGACCTCACCCTTACCAAGGGTGCGCTCTACCAACTGAGCTATATCAGCACATCTGGAGCGGGCAGCGGGAATCGAACCCGCATCATCAGCTTGGAAGGCTGAGGTAATAGCCATTATACGATGCCCGCAGAACTCGGCTACCTGACTTAAAATCAGCTTTGTATTCTACTTAAGTGTTTACTGTTTGAAAACACTTAAATAAGGAATTAATGGTGGTGGGAGAAGGATTCGAACCTTCGAAGTCTGTGACGGCAGATTTACAGTCTGCTCCCTTTGGCCGCTTGGGTATCCCACCAACTAAATTTTAATGGTGCCGGCACCAAGAGTCGAACTCGGGACCTACTGATTACAAGTCAGTTGCTCTACCAACTGAGCTATGCCGGCTAAGTGGTGCGCATTCTAGGAGGACTTTCATCATGATGCAACAAAAAAATTGCGATATTTGTTCTTTTGCTTAGATTTTGTTCACTTTTGATTGAATTGTTGATTTTTTAGGAAAAAAACGACCAAAATGACAACAACAATTCAAGATAAATTTTAATGCTAACTTTATCTTTTAAGTTCTAAATTTATTGTGTTCAATAAATTTTTAGAAAAAAATGAGTGACACACACACTAGTCTACGCCAAAAAATGATTTTCATGCCTATTTTTTATACTTTTTTTATAAATTTATTCAGTTCGTGTCAAAAAAAGTAGAAAAATTTTAAAAAATATCTACGCCAATGAAGCATGACTCGTTATGATGCTGTTTATTTTTTATCGGATACGGGTGTTTTAAACAGCCTGTCCAACCTGCGAAGACTAGGCAGATGTTGGCTTATGAATAACAAAGAACGCTTTATAACCCCTTATTTAGAATTTGACAGAAAGCACTGGGCAACATTAAGAGATTCTGTTCCTTTAACGCTGACAGAGAAAGAAATTATCGACTTAAAAGGGATTAACGAAGAAATTTCTATTGAGGATGTTATTGAAATTTATCTTCCTCTTTCAAGGTTGCTCAATTTTTACATTAGCTCTAACTTACGCCGTCAAGCTGTCTTAGAACAATTTCTTGGCACAAAAAGTGCTAAAATTCCATATATTATTGGTATAGCAGGTAGTGTCGCTGTGGGCAAAAGTACGACAGCCCGCTTACTACAAGCACTTTTAACGCGTTGGCCAGAGCATCGTAAAGTTGATTTAATTACTACAGATGGTTTTCTTTTACCTAATGCAGAACTAAAAAGACGTGACATAATGAAGAAAAAAGGATTTCCTGAATCCTACGATATGCATAGCCTCGTCTCCTTTGTTTCTGATATTAAATCAGGGAAGAAACGAGTCACTGCGCCTGTTTACTCTCATTTAGTTTATGACATTATTCCAGATAAAAAACAGGTCATTGAACAACCTGACATTTTAATCCTTGAAGGATTAAACGTCTTACAAAGCAATCAAGATTATCCTCATGATCCACATAATGTTTTCGTATCTGATTATGTTGATTTTTCTATTTATGTTGATGCTGAAGAAGAATTACTAAAACACTGGTATATCAGTCGTTTTTTAAAGTTTAGAGAAGGTGCGTTTACCGATCCAGAGTCTTATTTTAATAATTACTCTAAGTTAAGCAGAGAAGAATCTATAAAAATAGCCTCGTCTATTTGGCAAGAAATTAACGGATTAAATTTAAAACAAAATATTTTGCCAACAAGAGAAAGAGCGAGTTTGATCTTAACCAAAGGTGATAATCATACAATTAGCAATGTTAGATTGCGTAAATAAAACTAAACAATTATTTGTAAATATTATTAACTCTAGATAGAGTAAATAATGCAAATAAACAAAAGCTTTCCGACTAGAGAAAGCTTTTTCCATTTAAGCTGTTCGACGCCATTTAAAGCATTAAGGTGCACTTCTTAGCGAAATTTCACCACCTATATAAGGTGTAATACTTCCATTTTGTTCTAAAAGTAAAGCGCCTTGATCATTGATACCTTTGGCAACACCAAAGATTTCTTTTTCACCAATAATGAGTTTTACTCTCCTATCCATAAAATTATCTAAACTTTTCCAACGTTCGATAAAAACAGATAAGCCTTGTTTTTCAAACTGAACAAATGCATCCCTTAATGCATTGGTAATTTCACAAGCAAGTTCATTTCTATCAATTTTGATCCCAACTTGCTCTAAATTAATCCATTGCTGGTTAATTGCTTCATTTTGATTTTTGCTCATCGCAATATTGATCCCAATACCCGTTATAATATGAGCAACATCACCTGTCTTTCCTGTTAACTCAACTAGGATACCTGAGAGCTTTTTATCATTTAAATAGAGGTCATTTGGCCATTTAACTTTAACACCTTCTGCGCCAAGTTTTTGTAATACTTCAGCCATGATAACACCCACAACTAAACTTAAACCTATTGCAGCTGCGGGTCCCTGTTCAAGTTTCCAGTACATGCTCAAATATAAATTTCTACCAAAAGGAGAGATCCACTTACGCCCTCTTCGCCCTCGTCCCGCAGACTGATATTCAGCAATACAAACATCTCCCGATGTTAATTCACTAATACGTTGCATTAGATATTGATTTGTAGAATCAATAACAGGAATAACGTTCGCAGGGTTACCTTTAATATTCTGATTCACAATATCCGCATTCAATAAGTTCATTGGTGCATCTAATTGGTATCCTTTCCCTACAACTGTCTGAACATCAATGCCCCAACTACGTAATGTTTGAATGTGCTTATTAATGCCTGCACGACTCATTCCTAAGCTTTCACCTAATTGCTCTCCTGAATGGATATTTCCATCAGCAAGGAGCGCAATTAATAATAAAGGAGTTGGTGTTTCTTTCATGAAATAGCGTCCACCGCATTGATTTCGCCATGTTGACCAATAAAACGAACTTCAGGCTCTAATTGTACACCGAAGCGTTCTAGAACTTTTTGGCGTATATATGCAGCTAAATTAACAATGTCTTTTCCTGTAGCTAGACCGTCTTTGTTGATGAGAACAAGTGCTTGCTTCATATGAACAGCAGCACCACCAATCTGATGACCTTTAAGACCACATTGATCAATCAGCCAACCTGCTGCAAGTTTTACACCATCTTGTTGAACATATTGAGGGCAGAAGGGGTATTCTGTTTTTAAGTGCTGTGCAATACGAGTACCAACTATTGGATTCTTGAAAAAACTACCTGCATTACCTGTTATGGCAGGATCGGGAAGTTTACTTGTTCTCATCGAGCATACAGACCTAAATACATCTTTCGGCGTTACCGTTTCTAATGGTAATTTTGATAAATCGCCATATGTTAGAATAGGCTCCCATTTTTTACTAAGTTGCAAGCCAACAGCAATAATAGCAAAGCCTTGCTGGTAATGATGTTTGAAAATACTATCACGATAACCAAACTGACACTCTTTGTTAGTTAATCGATGAACGTAGCCTGTGCTTAACTCAACAATATCAACATAAGCACAAACATCTTTTAATTCTTTGCCATAAGCGCCGATATTTTGTATTGGCGCAGAACCCACATTTCCGGGTATCAGCGCCAAATTTTCTAACCCATAGATATTCTTTTCTAACAGAATTTCAATAAGCCCATGCCAATTTTCACCCGCACCAACATGAACAGACCAATATTGTTCATTTTCCGTAATTTCAATACCAGCAATACAGTTACGGATAACAATACCATTAAAATCTTCAGTAAATAATACGTTGCTACCACCACCTAGAATAAGGGCGGGCAATTTCTGCTCATGAGCATTTTGCCAATATGTACAAAGCTCATCTTTATTATTTGCAGTTTCTATTTGGTGAGCTTTTGCTCTCAAACCAAATGTATTAAATGCTTGCAATGAAACCGATTCTTTCATGAAAGTCTACCTCATTTAGCTGATATCTTAGTTTAACAGCCAAGTATCGTCGAGGATAGCAAAGTGATAATTGATTAGAGGCGAGAAAATATATTGATATTTAAAGTGGCTTTAAACGCAAAAAAGCCAACCTAGTGGGTTGGCTTTCTCGTCTTATTTAATGCCTGGCAGTTCCCTACTCTCACATGGGGAGACCCCACACTACCATCGGCGCTACAACGTTTCACTTCTGAGTTCGGCATGGGATCAGGTGGGACCGCTGCGCTATGGCCACCAAGCAAATTCGGTTTTATTACCCGCTTCTTTCCTTTCGGTCAGTCGCCAGTAATATCAATCTTAAACAAGCCTACTTTATCTACTCTTCGTCTCTCAGACAAAACACCTTCGGTGTTGTCAGGTTAAGCCTCACGGTTCATTAGTACTGGTTAGCTCAACGTATCGCTACGCTTACACACCCAGCCTATCAACGTCTTAGTCTTAAACGTTCCTTTAGGTCACTCAAGGTGACAGGGAAGACTCATCTCGAGGCAAGTTTCCCGCTTAGATGCTTTCAGCGGTTATCTCTTCCGCACTTAGCTACCGGGCAATGCCATTGGCATGACAACCCGAACACCAGTGGTGCGTTCACTCCGGTCCTCTCGTACTAGGAGCAACCCCTCTCAATCTTCCAACGCCCACGGCAGATAGGGACCGAACTGTCTCACGACGTTCTAAACCCAGCTCGCGTACCACTTTAAATGGCGAACAGCCATACCCTTGGGACCTACTTCAGCCCCAGGATGTGATGAGCCGACATCGAGGTGCCAAACACCGCCGTCGATATGAACTCTTGGGCGGTATCAGCCTGTTATCCCCGGAGTACCTTTTATCCGTTGAGCGATGGCCCTTCCATTCAGAACCACCGGATCACTAAGACCTACTTTCGTACCTGCTCGAGCCGTCACTCTCACAGTCAAGCTGGCTTATGCCTTTGCACTAACCGCATGATGTCCGACCATGCTTAGCCAACCTTCGTGCTCCTCCGTTACTCTTTAGGAGGAGACCGCCCCAGTCAAACTACCCACCAGACACGGTCCCCGACCCGGATTACGGGCCTAGGTTAGAACATCAAACGTTAAAGGGTGGTATTTCAAGGTTGACTCCATGCAGACTGGCGTCCACACTTCATAGTCTCCCACCTATCCTACACATCAAGGCTCAATGTTCAGTGTCAAGCTATAGTAAAGGTTCACGGGGTCTTTCCGTCTTGCCGCGGGTACACTGCATCTTCACAGCGAGTTCAATTTCACTGAGTCTCGGGTGGAGACAGCCTGGCCATCATTACGCCATTCGTGCAGGTCGGAACTTACCCGACAAGGAATTTCGCTACCTTAGGACCGTTATAGTTACGGCCGCCGTTTACTGGGGCTTCGATCAAGAGCTTCTCCCTAAGGATAACCCCATCAATTAACCTTCCAGCACCGGGCAGGCGTCACACCGTATACGTCCACTTTCGTGTTTGCACAGTGCTGTGTTTTTAATAAACAGTTGCAGCCAGCTGGTATCTTCGACTGGCTTCGGCTCCGTCCGCAAGGGACTTCACTTACCGCCAGCGTGCCTTCTCCCGAAGTTACGGCACCATTTTGCCTAGTTCCTTCACCCGAGTTCTCTCAAGCGCCTGAGTATTCTCTACCTGACCACCTGTGTCGGTTTGGGGTACGATTGTTGGTAACCTGAAGCTTAGAGGCTTTTCCTGGAAGCAGGGCATCAATTGCTTCACCACCTTAGTGGCTCGTCATCACACCTCAGCATTAAGTGACCGGATTTGCCTAATCACTCTGCCTACATGCTTGAACCGGGACGACCGTCGCCCGGACAACCTAGCCTTCTCCGTTCCCCCATCGCAGTTACCACCAGTACGGGAATATTAACCCGTTTCCCATCGACTACGCTTTTCAGCCTCGCCTTAGGGGTCGACTCACCCTGCCCCGATTAACGTTGGACAGGAACCCTTGGTCTTCCGGCGTGCGGGTTTTTCACCCGCATTATCGTTACTTATGTCAGCATTCGCACTTCTGATACCTCCAGCAT
>NZ_JAABNK010000010.1:0-19437 GCF_009915965.1 Proteus sp. G2300 | reverse complement strand
AATCGATAGCCCCACATCAGTGGGGCTTAATCGTTAACCACCGCGAGACATTTTCTCAATTTTTTTATCCGTATTGTATTGAGAAAGCGCATAAACCGACCAGATAGCCGCAGGGATCCAGCCAATTAATGTGATTTGTAGGATAAGGCAGAAGATGCCAGCAAATGGGCGACCAATCGTGAAAAATTGTAACCAAGGTAGTAATAACGCCAGAATAAGTCTCATAAAACCCCCTCTATTATTCGAAATTTCAGTTTATCAATAATTAAATCAATAGCAAATAACAAGGAATATTGCATTTATTCAGGGTGAAAGTTTGCTTTTGTAGTGTTCATACCAAGGATTGAATTTATGGCGGGAGCATTAGGTAGATTAAATATTGATTTGACGCTGAATACGGCAAATTTCACAAATGCGATCAACCGTAGCCAGCGCCAAACAGAACAATTTGGGCAAAGTATTCGCGTCAGTCTTCAAGCTATCACCGTACAACAAGAGCGAATGGTATCACAAACCGCAAAATCCTCGGCGCTTTTTGCCCGTTTTGCGAGTGTCACCGCAAGTGCATTATCCATTCATCAAGTAATTAATTATGCTGATAGTTGGACGGAATTACAGAACCGTTTAAAACTGGTGACAGAAAGTTCTGTCGAGTTAAATAAAGCCACACAAGCAGTCTATGGCATTGCCCAAAAAACCTATCAATCATTGGATGCCACAGCACAAGTTTATCAACGTTTTGCGGATAATGCCGATCGCTTAGGATTAAGTCAGCAAAAAGTCGCTGAACTCACGGAAACCGTCTCAAAAGCCGTGGCGATTTCGGGAGCAAGTGCAACCGCAGCCCAAGCGGCATTAACTCAATTTGGTCAAGCATTAGCCTCGGGGCAGTTACGTGGCGAAGAGCTAAATTCAGTGATGGAGCAAACCCCTGCGTTAGCGAAAGCCATCGCTGACGGAATGGGTGTCAGTGTGGGTGAACTAAGGAAGAAAGCCCAAGACGGTGAAATGACGATTGAGAAAGTCATTCAAGCCTTAGAACGTGCAGCCGACAGTGTGGATAAAAAATTTGCTACCAGCGTGACAACAGTTAGCCAAGGTTTTACCAATCTTCAATCGGCGATGACAAAATTTATCGGTGAAGCGAATCAAGGTACAGGTGCGACTCAGCTTTTTACCACAGGGATGGCCACTCTTGCCGATAATCTATCGTTAGTGGCTAAAGTGGTTGAAGGGATCGCCGTCACGGCATTGGTAGCAAAACTCTCTCAATGGACGAAAGCCACTTATCTGAAAAATCAGACAACATTGAATGAGGCGAAAGCCACATTACAGAGTGCAGAGGCAAACAGTGTGACAGCAACCAGTGCCATGAGGAAGGCATGGGCGGATAAAGAAGCCGCTACATCGGCGCTCAATAGAGCCAAAATGGAATATCAAGTTGCTAGAGGCACTAACGCGGAAAAAATCGCACTCGATAACCTTATCGCCACAAAATCACTCGCAAGAACAGCCTCGCTAAATTATACACAGGCATTAACCGCCGAAAATGTTGCTCAACGTGCATTAACGACCGCTCGGCGTCAATCAACGGTGGCGGGGCGAGCACTTAACAGTGTTATGGGATTAGCGGGTGGCCCTATTGGATTAGTGTTGACTGGTGTGGCGGCATTGGGCATGGGATTGTATGAATACAGCGAAAATGTCAAACAAGCCAAACTCGAATCGATTGAATTTGCTCATTCCCTTGATACATCAACAGAAGCGTTAAACAAAATGAGCAATGCCACGTTAGTGGCGAATTTAAGCAAAGTTTCATCGGGCATTAACGCGCAATTGGAGAAAATTGAGGAACTTAAACAACAGGTTATTTCCTTACAAGGTCTATCAAAATACAGCGTTGAGAGTGAAAAGGCGTTTACTGAACAAGGTGTGGGGGATTTATACCTTAAACGAGTAGCTGAAAAGCAAAAAGAGCTTGATGCTGCGATGGGAATATATGCAGAGCAAGTTAATAACTTAGAGCGTCAGCGAGCCAATATGCAAAATATGTTGGCGACACTCAAAGAAAAAGTGGGCGATCAAGCTCCTGAATATAAACGCTATGCCACTGAGTTACAAAATGTTGATGCCGTTATCAATTCACTTAAGGCGAGTTTAAAGAGTTTAGGCATTGAATATGAATCACTCATTGATATCACGCTTCAGGCGACAAATAGCCAAGTGAATGCCGCCACGGCGATTGCTAAACAGATTGATGAATCGATTGAAAAATCGCAACGTTCAGTGGCAAAAGCGCAAGCCACAGGGAAGGCATTAGCGAAATTAAATGCAGAAGATGTATTGGCCTCACGCAAAATTACGCCAGATATGCAAGGCTACGATAAAGCCTTACAAGCGGAAATTGAGGCACAACTGGCACTGCAAGCCAAACGGGCGTATAAGCCCAGTCATAAATCCACCATTGATTATGCCAAACAGTACACCAAAATCTTGACAGAATTAGAGGAAAAACAAGCCTCACTGATTGCGGATGGACAAAGCATTCAGCTGTATGGCACTACCTCTTCTTTTAATGAGTACACATCCGCCTTAGCTGATATCAAACAGAACAAAGATAAGTTTGATGCCATCTTAAAAATCGATCCCAACGCCATTGAGACGATAAAAGAAAAAGCGAAAGCCATTGATGACTTAGCGCGAGCCAACTCGGTTGCGCAATTTGCTTATGATCGCGGTAAAGAAATTGAGCAGATGCAATTTGAAACTTCCTTGATAGGAAAATCGCGCGCAGAGCAAGAAAAGCTCAATGCCCTTCGTCAGATTGATGTGCTGTATCAGCAAGCCAGTGTGGATTTAGGCGAAAAAGAGCTGGTGAACTTACAACGCAATGTTGAACTCACTAAACAGCAGATTGAGGCAGAGCTGAGGAAGCGAGAGGCCATGAAAGGCGATCCGATGGCGGGATTAAAACAAGGCTTATCGGATTTCAGTGAGTCGGCCATGAATGTGATGGAGAACGTCAGAAACATCACTACCAATGCGCTGAATAATATGTCTGATGCATTAGCCGATTTTGCTTTAACGGGCAAAGGAAGCTTTAAAGATTTTGCCAATGCGGTGATCTCCGATATCACTCGAATGGTAATGAAAATGCTGATTTTCAAAGCCATTGAAGCAGGCGGGCAGGCAATGGGCTTTGATATGGGATGGATGAGCAAAGGGCATGCTTACGGTGGCTATACGGGGCATGGAGGAAAATTCGAACCTAAAGGGATTGTGCATGGTGGTGAGTTTGTTTTTACCAAAGAAGCTACGGCTAAATTGGGTGTCGGCAATCTCTATCGCTTAATGCATGCGGCGCAAGGTTATGCTTCAGGGGGCTTTGTGGGGGCGGTCGCAGGACGAATACCCGTTACACTGCAACCGACGTTAGCCCGTGCAGGTGGTGTGCAAATGACGGTCGTTAATCATATTACAGTGACAGGAAATGGTGACGCTGTACTTGCGCAGGCAATGAAAGAAGCCGCACAACAAGGGACAGAAGCCGGCGCACAGAAAGCTCACGCGATGATGTTACAAGACTTTCAAAGTAATGGCGCAGCACGCAGAACATTAGGAGTCTAAATGTCTATTCTTGAATGGCCAAAAGAGGTGATCCCCACACAGGAAAACTGGCAATTATTGAGTAACAGCAAAACCTTTACCTCGCCGTTTAATGGAAGTAGCCAAACGGTACGCTTTCCGGGAAGTCGTTGGCGTTGTGAGCTGACATTCAATAATTTAAATGAAGAGAAATCGCGCCAGTTAGAAGCGCTGGTGGCTTCATTGGATGGCATGTCGGGGCGAGTCAAAATAGCCAGTTGGATAAGAAAAGGGCGTTATGGGTATGGTTCGCCTCGTATTGCAATACCGAACCAATTAGGTAATCGGCTAGAAACAAAGGACTGGAAGCGCAATATGCGCGTGTTACAGCAAGGGGATCGCTTAACTGTGGGTAATGAACTCAAAATGGTGGTGGCGGATGTGGTCAGTGATAATCAAGGCCGTGCGATTATTCTTATTTCGCCGATGTTAAGAACGTCACCTACTGTTAATGAAATGCTTGAGGTTGAGCGTCCTTTTGGGGTTTTTCGGCTTGTTGATAATGAACAGGGTAAATTTCAGCATCGTCGATTGGGGTATACCAATATCACGTTATCTTTTGAGGAGGTGTTGTACTAATGCAATATCATCCATTTTCTGACGGTATGGTAAAAGCAATTAATGAGGGGGCTTATATTGTTTTAGCCGCCAGACTCGATTTGAAATCAGGCGTCACCTGTGCGCATACCGGTGTTGGGCAACTGATTATTGCGGGGGAAACTTACTTGGGCGTGGGCAGTTTAGGTGAAATCAGTCAGTTGAAAGAGAATAAGACAACCAGTCCTCCACAATTACAGCTTAAATTAGCGGGTTTTGATAAATCGTTGGTGGGAATGGTGATGAATGAGCAAAGTCGAGGACGCGAAGTCCGGTTGATGATGGTTGCCATCGGCGAAGAGGGGAAACCGTTGCTTGCTGAAGTCTTATTTGTCGGACAAATCACATCTATCAATGTGGTGTCTGGCGAAGAAAATGCCGTATGTGTTAATGTTTCTAATCGATTCGAGCGATGGTCAATCGGGTTACCCGATAGATTCACCGATGAGTCGTGGTCATCTCGAAGACAAGGTGATCGTATCTTTCGTTATGTTGCTCAAATGGCTGAACGGGCTATTTATTGGGGCAGTAAGAAAGATGCACCTGCATTTATTTATAAATAATCCTATTGCTTTGTTAAACCCACTTTTGTGGGTTTTTTGCTATTTAAGGTCAGTACATGAAACAACCCAACTGGACACTTAAATTACCCGAAACCATAAGGGCGGCAATGAGTCGCCCTTTTTCATGGGGTGAATTTGATTGTTGTATTTTTGCCTCTGAATGTATTTACGCACAATGCGGTTTCTCTCCGATAAAGCCTTATCTCAATCACTATAAAACCAAAGCCGAAGCCTTCAACCTGCTCAAATCTAAATTTGGCTCCTTAGAGAAAGCCGTATCACGCTATTTCAAATCCATTGAGATTGAGCGCGTTCAGCGTGGCGACCTCGTACTGTTTGAAGGTGAGGACGGTGACAGTTTAGCGGTGGTCTGGGCGGGGCATTATTGGGGCGTAACGCCACAAGGCGTGAAGCCAGTGCAGATTAACCCAATCAAAGCGTGGAGAGTGGAATAATGGGTGGGAGTGGTGGATTAATTTCAAAAGTCGTGGGTGCTGGCTTAATGATTGCGGGGCTATTTACCGGAGGCGTCACCTCTGCGATGGGCATGGCGCTGATGGCGGCAGGCGTCGCGGTGCAAGTCGCGGGTTCGCTTATCTTTAAGCCAAAACTGCCTTCCATGAATTATCGAGATACGGGTGAACGCAAACAGATGTTACGTTCATCGTCTGCGCCTGAAACCGTAATTGTCGGAAAAACAGTGATATCAGGTTTGCTTTTCTTCGCAGAGGAAGAAACTGGCGAACAAGATGAAAATGAAAAAATCACACTGGCATTGGCACTTGCTGGACACCCCATAGAGAAAATTGGGAAGATCTGGTTGGGGGATGATCTCATTGAGACTTTTGGTGATAAAGCCTCATGGGAATTACATAACGATAGGGAAGATGTCGATCCCTTTATGCTTAAAAATTGCCCGTCATGGAAAGAGGATATGATTGGTCGAGGTCTGGCGTGGTTACGTGTGACACTCACGTTTGACCAAGAAAAATTTCCTTATGGATTACCCAATGTGAAATGTGAAGTCTGGGGAAAACATCTGTTTGATCCTCGCACTGGGCAAACTGCATGGAGTAATAATGGGGCTTTAGTCATTTTGGATTATTACCGCCATTATTTAAAAGTGCCTGATACGGATATTGATTTTGACAGCTTTAAACAGGCGGCCGATTTATGTGATGAAAAAGTGAATCTACCAGAAGGCGGATTTGAGTCGCGATATACCCTTAATGGTGCCTATGACTTAAATGAGAGTCCATCCAGTGTCTTGGAAGCGATGCACAAATGCATTAACGCGGAGCCGACATTCACCGCAGGAAAACACGGTATTCAAATCGGCGCTTATTATGGGCCGGCAATAAAAACCATTACCGAATCACAATTGATTGGCACTGTCACGTGTACCCCTGAAACAGGCTTAAAAGACGCGACCAATGCGGTGTATGGCACATTTATTGATGCCGAACAGTTGTACACAAAAACCGATTTCACGCCTGTGATTGTGGACGAATGGGTGAAAGAGGATGGCTTAGAAATTCGAGAGAATATCGACTATCGTTTTGTCACCAGCCCTTATCAAGCCCAACGATTAGCCCGCCAATATCTCCGTAAAAAGAAAGCAGGAAGACGGGTTCAACTCACTATGAACTTAGACGGCTATGCTTATCGTCCGGGGGAAGTTGTGCTTTTAGAATTACCGGCTTTGGGGATTAGTGGGCTGGAATTTCGTATTGCCGAATGGGCATTTCATGCTTTAGATGGTGTGACTTTAACGTTGGAAGAGGATGGTGCCTATTTATATGAAGATGTGATTGGCAAGTCTTTCGAACGTCCGCCGTTTGTGAGTTTACCCACAGGTGGTGTTGCTTCACCGATTAATCTTACCTTTGTTCCACTTGCTGTCAGTGACATCGTGCAAGGTACACTTTCTTGGCAGAATGTGGCGTCTGATGTGCGTTATAACACCGTTACTATTCTCCAAGAAGGCAATGTTATTCAATCTATTCAGGTGCCGGCTGAGCGTGTTGATATTAACGGATTAGCGCGAGGGACTTATCGTGTTGAAGTCAGAGCAACAAACGTTGCCGGCGCAATGTCGGCACCTGCTATCAGTGACTTTGCCATTCAAGCGCCACCGCCTCCTGAGCATATTGATGTTACCTCGGGTTTATTGAACTTGACTGTTACACCCAAACAAGGGGATACAGCGGTTTTTGGTCGCACTTTTGAGTTTTGGTTCAGTGAGACGCCATTGATGAGTGTTGCTGAGAACGATGTGATTGCTCATGCCCGTAAAGTCGGGCAAGGGCATTCTTGGACACAAGAAAACCTGAAAGTAGGATATACGTATTATTTTTATGTTCGAACAATCAACAGCTATGGTAAATCACCGTTTGTGGAAGCTTCTGGTGTTTGCTCTTCTCAAACCGATTTAATTCTTGAAGAATTAGCTGGGCAAATTAGTCGAGATCAACTCGCACAAGACCTATTGGGTGAAATTAACAGCAAAGCTAACCAAATCGATATTACTGAATTACATGAGCTAATGAGGATAAATCACGACAAGCTTTTAGAGGAGTCAATGAGGCAAGGCGCGACGATTGAAGAAAGTGAAAAAAAACGGGAGGAATCAGAAAAATTACTGGCTGAGCGGATGAATAAAGTTTCAACGGCAACAGAAGCACAGGCCGCCACAATTAAACAAGAGCAACAAGCGCGTATTGAGTCTGATCAAACCGAAGCGCAACAACGCCAATCTTTAGCGACACAACTTCGTGGTGATTATACCGGCAATGATTTATCTAAAGTCACCGCAGGACTCATTTCCGCAGAGAAACAAGCACGTGTTACAGGCGACCAAGCAGAAGCGAAAGCTCGACAATCACTGGAAACACGGATGAATGGGAATGTTTCCGCGATTAATAAATCACTAGAAACCCTCACCTCGAAACAGCAAGCCCAAACGCAAGAGATTTCAACGCTTAATTCAACTCTGAAAGGGAAAGCTGATAGCAGTGCGGTAAATGCGTTAAATACGCGGGTGTCGAATATCGATGGCAAAGTCACCTCCGCAACCTCTCAAGTACAAGCGTTATCCAGCAAATTAGAGACGGTAAAAGCCGATTTAACGGGATCTGTGGTGGTGGATTTAGATTTATCAAAACTTAATGAAAACACCTATTATCCGGTGATTTTGCCATTAGCGACCTCTCGTCGTTATGCCTTTAAGGTCTTTAGAACTTTAGGGCAATATTCAGACAATAAACCCAGCTATGCGACTCACAGCACCAAAGGTTTTGCCATGATTGTGGAGTGGCAAGTCAGTGGTTCTGGATGGGGAACCCAGTCTGAAAACCGCATCATTGATAATTTTGATTGGCGATGGATAAATCAATCTCCTGTGATGGGGCCCGCTCAATTAACGAATAGCTCTGTGGAATATATCTATTTGCGAGGAGGGGCAAAATATCAGTTAACTAAACACAAAAGTGTTAACCATCAAATTATCACCAGCACTTACACCACTAACAAACAATCGGTGGCGCCAAAGGGGTTTGTGGCGAATGAAGTACCTAAGTCCAGCGAACAGAAAGCCAATGCAACGGCGAATGCGGTAAACCAACTTGAAACTAAAGTAACTGAGGTTTCAGGCAAAGTTATCTCTACCGCCCAACAAGTGACTCGCTTAGAAAGCCAAGTGGGTACAAGTTCAGCCAAAATCGAACAAACTTCGAAAGTGGTCACAGACATAAATGGCAAAATTTCGGCATCATGGACAATGAAAGTTCAGCAAGATAGCAAAGGGAATAAAGTCATTACTGGCATTGGTTTAGGGTTTAATGCGCAAGGAAATAGCCAGTTTCTGGTCAATGCCCAAAACTTTGCAGTGATATCGTCATTAAACGGCAAAGTGGTGACACCGTTTGTGATCCAAAATGGACAAGCTTTTTTCAATGATGCGTTATTTAGCAAGGCAACTATTGATAAGTTATCGGTAGGCAAAAAGATAACCTCTACTAATTATTTAGCGGGCAAGAAAGGATTTAATATTGATGCCACAACAGGGAATGTGGAATTAAATGATGCGGTATTTCGTGGACGGTTAGATATTAACTCAGGAGGGACAAAAGGGCGGTTAGTGATCACAAATAATACTATTTATGTTTATGATGAAAATAATAAGTTGGTTGTTAAATTGGGCTACTTGGGTTAGTCGAATTCGTCTTCATAAAAAGGTCAATAAAATGCCATGGGGATTAACAATTTATAATGATAAAGGCGCGGTGGAAAACATCACCAGTTCATCATTTGTGCTCGATTTTATTAAAATAACGGAAGATGGAAGTAAGCAATATACTGTTCCTAGTGGGTTAACATTATATGCGACAGCTATTGGTCGGCATAGTATTCGCACCTCTGTTTCTGGTAATACGGTTTATTGGAAATCCAATATAACCTCTCCATCGATGGATGGTATTATTATTGTGGGGTTAAAATAAATGAGTAAATATGGTTTGAAAGTATTTAATGGAAAAAATGAAGAGTATTTAAGTACATTAGAATCATTTGTTTTTTTTAAACGCATTAATAATATTAAAAAAGGAAATTATAATACAGGAATAAAAGAAACGGATGATCCGCCAATGGTCTTTTCAAGATGTACAGCCATACAGTCGGTTATTCCTGCTTCAATTTTGGTTATAAAAAAGGATGGATATTGGAATATTACTTGTCAACAAAACGGTGATGTTCTTTTTGAGTGTTATTTATTCGTCAGAGCCTCATATTATAATAAAGCCAAACCTCAAAAATGGGGGATTCAGATATTTAATAATGACAAGTTGCTTCAAATCTCAGGAGCAAGACCATTAAGAATTCAGTCCATCACTGGGTTTTCTAATGGTAGACCGATTGGTAATGAATTATCGGTAGGTATCCAATGCGCTTCACTGTGTCGAGTTATCGGTTATTACTCTACACCAACATCTCCTTATCAACATGCCGTTATTGAAGTGGGAAGTTGCGGTTCAGGCACTAAAATCGTACCAATGCGATGGCAATTAACGGTATTGCCGGGGCCTAGTGCAAACTCAAGTACGGATGATTTAGTGCAGTATATTGATATTAAGGACTATCAATAACGAATTGTGAAATAATGAATTTTATATTTAATTCTCATGCTGAATAGCGAATATAAATAATTAGTAATTTTTGATGAATAAGAAATTGTTGCTAATGTGTTTAAATAATGCGGATGAATGGTGTGTTACAACTTGTATCAATATATGAATTATATTTTATATCCACAAAACTTGTATTGGGAGTAATAAGGTTCAAAAGAATATAATTCAATTATATTATTACAAACAATTATCCTAGCCAAAATTTATAAATACAATACAATACGTTATGATTTGAAGTAATTTGAAGAAGGTCAGATATGAAAGATCAAGATATTAGATGTGCAGTTCATCATAAGTTATTGAAAGATTCTCATTTAGATCCTAATTGTCTTATAGTTGATGAATTTTCTATATCACTTGGTGCTAGTAGAGCAGATATTGCTGTGATTAATGGAATTATTCATGGCTATGAACTAAAAAGTGAGAGTGATTCTCTAGATCGTCTACCTTTTCAAATTCAACATTATTCATCAGTTATGGATAAAGTTACACTTGTTGTAGCCGAAAAACATCTGTTGGGAGCTTTGAAATTGATACCTGATTGGTGGGGGGTAAAAACAGTTTCTGTTGGGGCTAAAGGAGCAATCCATATTAAACATTTGCGCAGTGAGAGGTTAAATCGTCAGCATAATTCTTTAATACTTGCCCAGCTTCTCTGGAAAGATGAGTGCATTGATATACTACAACGATGGGGCTGTTCTAAAGGATATAAAAGTAAGCCCCGTTTTGAATTATGGAATATAGTTGCAGAAAAAATCCCTATTTCTGATTTAAGATTTGAAATCAGAAATGCGTTAAAAAAACGAGTGGATTGGAAAACTAAGGTTTAGAGGGGGAAAATAGAGCCAATTTAGTTAGTTGTGCGACAACTAGCTTTAGATGATGAGTATGAGCAACTTTTCTCCACTCTTTCGAACCACCTGATTTGTTTGAGCCAAGAGCTCTTTGATTAATATAATTGTCTCCCCAGCTAAATTGCGATCCATAAATTGCATAGATAGGGGAATTGATGAGAATGTTACAAAGATTTTTTGTTTGACCCCAGCCATTACCTCTTACAGCAGTTCCTTTAACAAAGATCCATGATGTATCATTTGAATATCTCACAGCTACGTATTGTGACATAAATCGAGGATCGATACTGGTAATTGTAGAACTTGCCGTTGGATAATCACTAAAACTAGGCGTTCTATTTAAAGATGTTTTCTGGATAACATAAGACCAAAGATCATATTCGTGTCTTGGAATATGATAAATTTGATGTTGAGGTATTCCTGCCTGAGAAACTGGATATGCTGTGGAAGAAATAATTAATGATCTCCACTGGGCTTGACCAGCAAGTGTATTAAATACGCTTAAGGCTTGTTGCTTAAGGTTTATATTCGCATCTTGAATATCACCGAAATCAATTATTATATCAATTAAAGATGGAGTAAGATTAAATTGATTAATGAATTGACTAAATAGATGCCATGTTTGCGGATTGATTGAAACTGCAAGTCCATTTGTTAAATTACGTTTTGTTGCATTAATGTAATTTGAAGATGATACAGGTGAGATGACTGGTATAATTTCTTTACCAAACGATTTTGCATCCTGAATGCATATATCTAGTGGATGGTGGTGATTTGTTCCATGTTCATCTAAGTATTTTACATCGAGCAATATAGGGCGGTTTGCGATCCATGAAGATGCTAAGTTAGTTCCAAAAGTAGATAAATATAAATTAAGATTTTTTTTATAACATTCGTTTTCATAATCCCAGTCAATATCAGGAATGGTTACGATAGGGGTTAACCTGTCGAGTGTTGCCTGATCTAGTTCTGCAAGTGATTCGTATTCTGCTGGTTTCCATTTTAGCTGAGGGTAATAGTGATGGATATTCATTATTATTCCTTATTATATTTATCTGGGTTTTTAGAATGGATAGGATATGTTTTCCAATGCATAAAGCTACTATACCTATGAAAATAAGGAAAAAATTGAGGTAGATCGAATTTTAAAGTAATAGTGTTGATTGTATGTATAAACTGTGAACTTAAGTGTGAAAATTAATTTTATTTATGCTTTTGAGGGGGTGTATTGTTTATTACTATGTTATTTAGCAAATATCAGTTTAGTTATGTTTATGATACATTCTATACATTGATTCGGAGTAAGATATAGATGTCTATATCTATATCTATATCTAAATCTAAATGAGTAGGTATTTTTTTAAAATTTTGTGTTTTCTTGTAGATAAATTAGAATTCGAGTTTAATCATAAATTTTTGCTGTATGAATAATCTTAAAGGTCAGTTTCTCGTTTTTTCTATAACAATAAGTTTTTTAAAAGAAATTCATAGTAATTGGCTAATGAATAATGAAAATTACTATGTAATTGAATCAAATTACTCACATAGTGATATGTTTGTATTGTGTATATAGTATAGATTTTAACTAAGTAGGTATGTCTATGTGCTAGTCTTATTTAGTTAAACACGCTGAAATAATGATGAGCTAAACTAAAATTTTAAATATCGTGAATGGATAATGCCACATGTTAGGAGAAATCACAGTAATTTAGCAATAAAAATAGTAGACAAACTCTGTTTTAAATGAGAATTGTATATGAACATGTTTTGGGGCAATATTGCAATTTTTTTAATACTACATATTTATAATTAAATTTTTACAGCACAGTATTATCCTTACGTAACTGGTTGTTTAATATAACTAAATGTATCTTACAAAGAAAATGTATGTATTTGCAGTATGTTATTTCTAATAATCATGTGTATTTGGCTGAAAACCGAGACAAAATGCTTTTAAATGAACGTATATATTAGTAGTATGCAATTACAAGCAGAATAAAAAAATTTAACTGAATTATTTGAAAGGTGAATACCTACAATGGAAAGATTAAAAATACAGAATTTTGTCACGTTACATGACATAGAGCTTGAACTGAAAAAATTGAATATATTGATTGGTCCTCAAGCATCAGGTAAAAGTTTGGTAGCAAAAATCATTACTTTTGTTAAAGATATAAGAAATATTACAGTAGAGTATCTACGTGAAGATAGTGGTGTATCGTACCTTGAATTATTAGAACAAAGATTTAAGAGAATTTTCCCAAGTTATACATGGGAAAAAAAATTGTTTGAAATCGAGTATGTAAATTTATCAACAGACTTTTCTATTAATATAAAAAATCAAGGAAGTCGATTGGTATTTACTTTCGGTGAAATTAGTTTCATAGATAAAATCGCATCATTCTCAGAGTATTTATTTAAAAATAAACCTAAGGATGATGAAGAAAAGAATACTATGATGAATGGAATAATGAATAAATATATTATGGCAGAACAATTTGTCAAGGATGTTCTAAATCTACCTCACTCTAGACCATGTTATATTCCTTCAGGAAGATCATTTTATTCGAGTGTACAAAAGTCTTTTTTCAATATTACATCAAATGATCTCAATGTCGATTATTTTATATCAAGATTTGGTTCAGATTATGAGTTAACAAAATCATTTATAGCTAATGGGGTTTTTGAAGAAAGTAATCCTCCTTTAAAATTTCGTCATTTAGTTAATAAATTATTGCAAGGTAAAATTGAAAGAGATAGCGAAGGAGAGTGGATCTCTAATGATGAAAATAAAATAAAAGTTAGTCATTCTAGTTCAGGACAGCAAGAAAGTGTTCCAGTTGTCACATTTTTATCAGTGTGGCCGTTTTCTAATATCAATTATTATTCTAACTTAATAATTGAAGAGCCAGAGGCTCATTTATTTCCAGTTGCACAAAATATTATAATAACATTAATTGCAATGGCTTTCTCTAATAAAGATAGTATAAATTATACTATAACCACTCATAGCCCTTACATTATTTCATCACTTAATAATTTACTACTTGCATCAATTATTGTGAAAGAACATCCTGAAAAAGCAGAAATGGTGTATAAATTAGTACCGAAAGAAGCAATATTAGATTTCAATGAAGTGGCTGCATATCAAATAAGTAAAGATGGTATTAAATCAATTCTTGATGAAGAACAGCACCTTATTAGTTCTGATTATATTGATAATATATCCAGAGAAATTTCTGGTATCTTTGATAATTTATTAGATATTGAATTTGAGGGGTAGTTTAATTTATGTTAAGTTTTGACAATATCCTTGAATCTCCTCACTGTACAAAAAAAATGGGAAATATATCTTTATCTGAGCAACGAAGTAGTTTGCTAATTGCTAACAAAGGATGTTGCATGTATGAGATAAAAATTGATGGTGGATTAATACCTTATCAAGTAGGTCAGAAGAAATGTGACTATTTAGTAATACGTGATAGTGATAAAAAATATATATTTATTGAGTTAAAAGGAACAGATATTAAGAAAGCAATGGCACAGATAATCTGTACTATTGATCAGATAAGTATAAATAGCTCACCAAGATCTGGTTTAATTATTGCACGAAAAACACCAATGGAAGGTGGCTCCGAACAAATATTAAGAAGAAAAGCGAGAAAGGATCATGGATTAGAATTTACAATAAGAAGTTCTCCATATAGAACTAAAGCTGATAGTATTTAATTCAAACGGTAATGGGCTGTTAGTATTTTTATCATGTTAAAATTCAAAGAATTTTGAGGCTTTTATTGATAAATTAAAACTACTTGTACGATAAGTAGTTTTAATTTTTGTTAAAAAAGTAATTGAACAGATTTAACCCATTTACAGAAACTTAATTCATGATAATCATTTAAAATAGCCTTCCCCAAAACCACCCCAGTCCAAACTAAAAATCAACCAGTTACATACAAACCAAGATCACATAAAAAACAAGTTATTACCTCAATAATTATAATTTATTTAATAAGTTACTTAATTATTATGGGTATAATGTTACGCCACATGGGGTGGACAGAAGCTGCTGACTTAATCATTAAAGGTATGGAAGGCGCGATTGCTGCTAAGACTGTAACTTATGATTTCGAACGTCAGTTAGAAGGCGCTAAACTGCTGAAATGTAGCGAGTTTGGTGACGCGATTATCAAACACATGTAATTGTTGATTTGATAAATAGTTAACGGGAGCTTATTAGTTCCCGTTTATTTTTTGTACTATAAAATTCTTCCCCAAAATATCCCCAAAACTCTTCCCAAAAATTGTTCAATTAAACAGCAATAATTTGCCATTCTTTGCCTCTATCGTCGTGGTATTTATCGGTCATATTTTGTGTTTTATGCCCCAATAATTTTTGTGTATTAATTCCTTGTTCTCTATAAAGTCGCTCGGATAAAGATCGTTGCTCATGGAAAGTTGGTGCCGTACCTTTTTCCCAAGTTAACCCACATTTATCTCGCGCTTTTTTAAACGTTGTGGTTAACGTATTTGGCGTGACTTGTTCGCCTCGTTTTGCTTGTGCGGTAGTATGTCGATAATGCACGAGATATTTACTCAAAACTGCGTCACGACATTGAGCAACAACATCTCTTAAGGAGAGATTGATAGCCTCACATTTTAGCGAGAGAGGGATGGCCAACTAGTTTTATTTAAACTAAAAGTCGAGGTTCGATACCTTGATGGCGGCCTAATTAAATATAAAGCTTCTCATCTATTTTTTATTTTAATCTATAGAAAACTTGATATTAGGAGCATAAACTCTTAGGAGTTATTATGACAGGACTAAATCAAACAAAAGTAATTAGTCGAGTTTTACAATGGATTAGTAGTGTTGGCCTGATATTACTTGCAATTATTTTAATAATTTTTTAGTTAAAGAAACTATTATCCTTGCTAATTTATTGTTTACAGTTAGTGATCCAGTTTCAATTTATTTATTAGTTGATGGACTTATCATTTACTTTCTTTATTTTGAATTTATTGCATTAATTATTAAATATTTTCAATCAAATTATCACTTTCCATTGCAATATTTTATTTATATTTCAATAATTGCGGTAATTAGGTTAATTATTGTTGAACATAAAAATCCTCAGTTACTTATTGTTTACTCAGGAACGATACTGCTACTTGTTATTGCATTATATATATCTAGTGCTGAAAGATTGAAACCTAATTAAATTTATAAAAGTAGTAAAAAAAGCATAATCTTACTAATATGAATACAGTTATGATCCACTATAATCAGATTATATGAATGTTTCATATGAGGTAGTAAGAATGTTTAACTCTGTTACAGATATTCACAAAAATAATTTTGTTGGTAAAAAAATTATTGTAGGGATTAGCACTTGTTTATTAGGGAATAATGTTAGGTTTGATGGTGGTCATAAGCGCTTTCATCTTGCCGTAGATGAACTATCTGATTATTTTGAATATCAATCGGCTTGTCCTGAGATGGCTATTGGTTTACCTACACCAAGACCCGCACTAAGATTAGTTAAATCAAATTCAGGAGAAATTGCATTAAAATTTAGTAACGGGAGTGAAGGTGATTTAACTGAAAAGATGAATCGGTATTCTGTTGAGTATTTAGAGAAATTTAATCAGTTTAGTGGGTATATTGTTTGTGCAAAATCACCAAGTTGTGGATTAGAGCGTGTTCGTGTATATGATCCTATTGGTAATGGTAACAGGAAGGCAGGGACGGGTATTTTTACAGAAAATCTGAAAAAAATGATGCCTTGGTTACCAATAGAGGAAGATGGACGATTGAATGATCCTCATATAAGAGAAAATTTTGTTATACGTGTATTTGCACTGGATGAGTTGAATGAATTGAGAATGAACGCATTTACTCGTCAGTCTTTAATCGATTTTCATACAAGATATAAACTGCTCTTATTGGCTCATTCACAACCTCTTTATAGAGAGTTAGGTCGCTTTATTGCTAATAATAAAGAATGGCATTCATTGGAAGCTTTTTTTGATGAATATCGAAATAGATTTATGACATTATTACAGTACCAAGCAACACGACGTAATCATACCAATGTTCTTATGCATATACAGGGGTATTTTAAGCGCTATTTAACACCAAATCAGCGACAAGCATTAAGTCAATTGATTTTAGAATACCGTCAAGGAATACAGCCTTTATTAGCACCTTTAACATTAATTAATCATTATCTATCAGAGTATCCTGATAATTATTTGAGTAAACAGCGATATTTTCATCCTTATCCTCAATCCTTAAGATTACGTTATGGATTATAATAAACTTATTGATAGGAGGAAAACATGATACGTTCTTTTGTCATTTTTTTAAGTTCATTTATTCTTACTGGATGCAATGTTATTCCTCCGAGTGACATTGAGCCTGTTAATAATTTTGATCTATCACGTTATCTTGGGCAGTGGTATGAGGTCGCTAGAATAGATAATCGTTTTGAAAAAGGCTTAACGAAAGTTACCGCAAATTATTCATTACGAGATGATGGTGGTGTTAAGGTTATTAATCGAGGTTGGAGTCAAAATAAACATCGCTGGAAAGAAAGCATCGGTAAGGCTTATTTTGTTGGTTCATCTAATAAGGGTGCATTAAAAGTATCATTTTTTGGTCCATTCTATGGTGGATATAATATCATCAAATTGGATAAAAATTATCAATATTCTTTGGTTGTAGGGCCAGATAAAGATTATTTATGGATATTATCACGTACACCGACCATGCCATCAAATTTGTTGAATGAATATATTAATTTTGCAACATCATATGGATTTGATAGTAACAGGATCATAATATTTTAATAAAAAGGTATATAACTGAATTTAAATACTATCTAATTTGATGGTATTTAATTATGATTTGAAAATGCCTATTCGTATTATCCATTATAATAACACTGGTAATGATTATTTACACCTAAGAGCATGGGGATTTATGAGTTAGTGTTATCCAGGCCAGTTGTTTTGTTTTTATTGGTGAATAAAATGTGCATTTTTCTGATTTTTTATTTATATCGTTCTCGATTTTAGTTGTTTGTTTAACTGACTGATTTTTATCATCATTAGTTATTATAATGAAAGTAATTATAAAAAATAAAGAAATAAGAAATAAAATAATATATCGCACTTGATTACTCCGTTTCATAAATATTATTTATTATTTTATGAATAAATTTATAAATATGTACAGTAATAAATAAGAATTACTATATTTTTATAAATCATCTCGAAAATCTCTTAATAATTTCTCTTTATATTAATCATTAATGGACACTCCTCTGGGGGTGACTATGCGTATGGATAAATTAACCAATGTTACCTATGGAACAGCAGGCCTAACGGCCTTTTTTGCCAGTCTCTCTTTATATGAATGGGGATTTGTTATTGGGATGGCGTTTAGCATGGTTCTTGGTTTAGCTACTTATTTTATGACTCGTCGAGAAGCGGAGTCAGCACTATGTTATGGAGAAACCTTTAATCATCATCATCGCTGGTGGTATTTATCTCTTGATTGATAACTCATGTACTAAAGACCAAGTTAGTTTAGAAAAACGTTGTCAGATTGCATTCTCACATCATCGGTATTAATTATGAGATACGGGAAACTCTATGCCATCATCGCGATGGTAGGCATCATTGTGGGTGGCTATTGGGTGATTAACAGGCAAGCTAACAGGATTAATCTGTTGATAGAAAAAAACAAAGAACTAACGATTGCACTCGAAGAACAGAAGTCTATTAACACTAATTATCAAGCACGCATAATGCGATTAAATTAGTTGGATATTCAATATACGCAGGAGCTAGCGAATGCTAAGAATGAAATTAGTCGGTTGCGTGATATTAGCGAGCGTCATCCTGAGCGGGTGTATATCAAAGCCGAGTGCCCCAAAAGCAAAACCACTCCCGCCACCAGCTTGGCTTATGCAACCACCGCCCGACCTACGGACACCGTTATCAGAAATTATTGGTTACTCAGAGAACGAATTGCAGAGTCAGAGCAAATGATTAAAGGGTTGCAGAGCTATATTGAAGCAGAGTGTTTATATTAATTTAACCCTCCTTGTGCATTTATAAAGTTTTCAGCAATAATATTTCCTAATTCATTTGGAATCGATAGCCCCACATCAGTGGGGCTTAATCGTTAACCACCGCGAGACATTTTCTCAATTTTTTTATCCGTATTGTATTGAGAAAGCGCATAAACCGACCAGATAGCCGCAGGGATCCAGCCAATTAATGTGATTTGTAGGATAAGGCAGAAGATGCCAGCAAATGGGCGACCAATCGTGAAAAATTGTAACCAAGGTAGTAATAACGCCAGAATAAGTCTCATAAAACCCCCTCTATTATTCGAAATTTCAGTTTATCAATAATTAAATCAATAGCAAATAACAAGGAATATTGCATTTATTCAGGGTGAAAGTTTGCTTTTGTAGTGTTCATACCAAGGATTGAATTTATGGCGGGAGCATTAGGTAGATTAAATATTGATTTGACGCTGAATACGGCAAATTTCACAAATGCGATCAACCGTAGCCAGCG
>NZ_JAABNK010000001.1:0-8067 GCF_009915965.1 Proteus sp. G2300 | reverse complement strand
TACGACATTAATGGTCGATTAACCCAAAAAGTGGTTCACCAACACGGTTTTCGGGCAAAAACGTGGTATTACCAATGGAATATGGAATACGCTTAACCAACTTATCGCCTGTTTTAACCCTGAAGGGGAATGCTGGCGTTACACTTACGATGCCTTTGGACGACGCCTCAGTAAAAGCAAGGTGGTCGATAATCACCCTATTACACCGCCCAATTCACCGTTTAAAAACAAACGCATTCAGCGTGTTGATTACCTGTGGTCTGGCGACCAGATGGTGCAGGAAACTCCGATTTATGCCGATGGCACACCCGCTTATGACGCTCAAATTCAGTGGCTCTACCAACCCAATGAAATTACCCCAACAGCACGTTATCAACGTGGAAAACTGCATTATGTCGTCACTGACCATCAAGGCACGCCACGCGAAATCTTTAGCGAAAAAGGCATTGTCAGCTGGGCAGGACGGTTAAATACCTGGGGACAAATGGCGTTTTGGCAATCTCATGATGATTATGCCGATAACGATCCTGAATATACCGAATGCCATTTTCGATTTTCCGGACAATATGAAGATAAAGAAAGTGGCTTGTATTACAATCGCTTTCGCTACTATGATAAGGATACAGGGCAATATATTTCACCGGATCCTATTGGATTATTAGGTGGCTTTAATCCGTATGGGTATGTGTATTGTCCGACTGGGTGGGTAGATCCGTTTGGGTTGGCGGGTTGTCCAATTAGAGAAATAAATGGTACAAAAATATATGGTAAAGGGCAAAAAGATGGAACTCCTGGTCACGATCAATTTTCTGAAGTAATAGCTAACAAATTAGCAATGAGTGGTCAATTTAAAGCTATTTATTTAAATAGATCATATTCTTTTGCTTTAGGAAAAAGAATATCAGCAAGACGCCCCGATGTTATGGCTATTGATATACACGGTAAAATTCATGCCATAGAATTAGCTTCCAAAACAGACATGAGAACAAAGTTACCATTGCTTACATCACGAAATCATGAGGTAATAAGTAAGTTACCAACTAAACAACAAGGAAAAATCCTTATTCTTGAGCATGAATATAAGCATAAAGATATAAAAGAGATATTAGATAAATTAATTCTGGATATATTAAGAAATAATAATTAGGAGAAAAGATGTACTCAGGAATCGCTTTATACAATACTGAAAAATTGAATTCAAAAAATGCTCTTGATTTAGCTGAAACCTTTTTTAAAATTTTCGATCTAATAATAACATCAGCAGGATATTACAAAAAGATAGAATATGGTGCATATAAAGGTGAGCATGATATAGTTATGGGCTCACTTTCAGATTTAAAAAAACAAATAGGAGAAAATAATACTATTTCATTTAGAATATATTCAGAAAAAAACGATATAAAACCATGGTATGCTTCTTTTGGTTATACAACAGAGCAACTTCTAGGGTTTTCTTATATTGATATCCAATACCCATCTATATGCAATGAATCCAAACTCATTACTAAATATATTAACTCATTCGACCCTAATATAACTTTTTCATATGGAATTAATTATTCTTGTGAAAAGGTTACTACAGCATTTTACTATGCAACAGATACTAATTTATCAAGCATATATCTTTATGAAAAAACGTCATTATTTGAAGAGGAATGTCCTGGTAGATTTAAAGGAAAAGCCAGATACAAAGCCTCTATGTTAAGAATGGTCTATCCAGTTAATATTATCAACTCAAATCACCTTGATATTATTATTAATAATATCACTTTAAAAGAATGGATATTCAATAATAAAAAAAATGGTTCTATAATAAAAATGAAGAATAATATGTGGTTATGGTTAGTTGATAGTAATCAAATTGACAGAATTAATAAAACTCTTGGTGAAACTGGAGTTTTAATATCATGGTCACCACTGCATTTAGAAAAGAAAAAACGAAAACTACCATAACTATAAATATTTAAAAGTATGTTATTTTAATTTTAAAAAATATAAATTAACTATCATAAATTATGGTTATTCCTATAAACACTATAAAAGACCTAATTAATATATTTTTTAAATCCTATTAAATTATTAGCAGGCTTTAATCCGTATGGGTATGTGCATTATCCTACTGGGTGGGTTGATCCATTTGGGTTGGAAGGGTGTCCCTGGGAAAAAATTGATAGTTTTAGAGCAAAGATGCAACTACCCGTTCTTGGAAGGAGAATTCCTACTTCTAATGATGGATTACAAACTGTTGCTTTTGTTTCTATTGAAAATAGTCAATTTTTTGGTATGAATAGACTAGCCATCCCAGGATTAGAATTCGCTTCTAAACGAAAAGAATGGTTTAGAAAAATATACAAAAGTACAGGCGTAGAACCATCAACAATTTCAAAAGTAGCTGCAGATGCTGAAGGACTTTCATTGGTCAGAGCATATAAGCGCATTACGAAGAATGGTGGGCAGATGCCAAAAGAAGTCACAATATTCGTTGAACGACCAACATGTGATTTTTGTAAGAACTACTTACCATTATTAAGAGAGTCAATGGGGATTGAGAAACTAGTTGTATATAATAAAGGTGTTTCTAATCCATTGATATTTTAAACTAAAAGGAGAATCAACGTGAATTACTTTGAGTTTAGCTATCCAGATGGGAAAATTTCTAAAAATTTTCATCTGGAAAAATATAGTCTTTTTTTTCTATCCTACCCAGAAAATAAACATATTTGGACTAAGTCTCACACAACTCTGGCTAGTCGTTACTTTTCTGAGAATGGAAAGATTATTTCCACTTTATTTTATTCTCATAATGTAGCACAAGGAAGTTTTTCATTACTTTATAGCCATGGTAGCTCAGGGTTCTACTCTTTAGGAGATAAAAACAAAATGAATCAGTTAATTGATTTGGATGGCCAACTTGATCTCATCTTTACAGGGGCTTGTATCTCCCCAGAAAAAGCATTCTTAGTAATAGAAGATTTTTCTAAAAAACCGTTAGAGCTATCAAAAAAATTGATTGGATTAACACTAAAGATGTAGATATGACAGAAAAATATAAGTTACTAGGATTAGAAGACTAACATTAATGTTATCTGTAATTAAATTATTATTTAATTACAATGAAAATATAATTAACTCTCATATTTAACATCAAGAATATTAATATTTTCATTGCACTGTGTAACACAACCTCAGCTACATAAGCTATATAAGCCATAAATTTAATTCAGATCATCCTTTAAGGTAACTCAACCTCACTGATACTCGGTGTTGCATTCGTACTACCTTGATAAATATTGGCATATCCTTGCTGTGGATAAATAACCACGGCATTTTTTTCAATATCAAAATCGCAGTTAGTCATCCTAGGCATAAAGACTGCTTGTTTATTCTTAGCATTAACAACCCAGATACCACCTGATTCACAGTCCCTTCCTAACTGAGTTTGTACCACGCTATATCGCCCTTCCTCAGCTAAAAGCTCACATGAAATAGACTCATTACACCCCTCAAAAGGTGAAAATCCCTCTGAAGTCTTTACCGTTTCCAATTCATCCCAAGTTACTGCATAAGCATTTATAGCTAACAGTGATAAACTTAATCCTAGGGTCAATTTTAGCTTCTTGTTCATTACGACATCCTATTTTGTCAAATTTCAATGAAAAACATAAATTATCTTAATATTGTAGCCGTTTTTTCTGATCTTTTTATCTCATTCACTCTTATAACTAATTTATCAAAATACTTTCTTTTCTTACCAATGAGCACTGAATTTAATCTATCACTTTATGGTATTACCTGAACAATGATTATACTTGGGTGAAAGAAACTGGAAAGATAAATAATAAAAAGCACTACCGCATCTTATTGATAATCAATAAGGATATTTATAAGAGACTGGGTCAACTTCAATCAAGATGACATCTGCTTAAGCATGTTAATACAATAAGCTTGGTGTAGTGCAATGAACATTACCTATCCTGAAAATCGTTATTTAGTTCATTTTCCAGAAAATCCAACATATTGGTTAAACGCCAATTCAATTGAAAATCAAATGGAGCTGATGTAAATCTACCAAACGTACATCCCTACGCTTCTGATATTAGAGTAGCCATTCTTGACGGTGGACTTCCTGATAGACATGTATTAGAACCATGGGTATCAAACTATAATCTTTCTGATCCGTTAGCAAATGATTTACCTGATGGGCCATCACATGGTTTGGGTGTAACTTCCGCTTTTCTTTTTGGCCCTCTTTGGCCTGATGAAGAAGCACCCAGACCATTTTCATATGTCGATCACTATAGGGTTTTAGACGAAAAAACTACAGAAGAAGACCCATATGAACTTTATAGAACACTTTCACACCTAGAAGACATATTATTATCTAGACAATATGAATTCATGAATCTAAGTTTAGGGCCTGATCTACCTATTGATGATGATGAAATTCATCCATGGACTTCATTAATTGATAATTATTTATCTGATGGTGAAACTTTTCTGACAATCGCAGCAGGGAATAATGGTAACAGTGACAATTCATTAGGGTTAGATCGGGTTCAGGTTCCGTCTGACTGTGTAAATGCTCTTTCCGTAGGAGCCGCTGATCAAGTTGATTCTGAATGGAAACGAGCATCTTATAGCGCAGTGGGCCCTGATCGATCTCCTTGTTTAGTAAAACCTGATCTTGTTACTTTTGGTGGGACACCAAACAATATTTCCATATACCAAGTTCTATTGATTTTGGAAAGTTAACACCTATTTGTGGAACAAGTTTTTCAGCGCCTTATCTTCTACGATATGCTGTTGGTATACGTGCAATTTTAGGGTATGAAATATCGACATTAGCAATTAAAGCTCTACTGATTAATTCAGCAGATCAATCAACGCATGAAAAAACAGAAGTTGGTTGGGGGAAAATACCCGATTTAATTAGTCAAATTGTCGAATCCCCAGATGGTACCGCTAAAATTCTATATCAAGGTGAACTCTACCCTGGCAAATATCTTAGGGTTCCATTACCAATACCGAAAAATGGAATAACTGGAAAGGTAAAAATTAAGGCAACCTGTTGTTTTTCTAGTCCAGTTGATCCTCAAGACACATCTATGTATACAAAAGCAGGTATAGAAATTACATGGCGACCAACACCTGATAAAACAGATACATTTTTTAAACAGAAAACAGTTGCGACTGAAGCTGAATTACGTTCGGATGCTGGAAAATGGGAGTCTGTTTTGCATGAAGAAAAAGGAAAGTTAGGAAGTAGTCTCAATGATCCGTGTTTTGAAATCCATTAAATGGCAAGAGATGGAGGTGATCGGATATCTGGTTCTAAAGCATCTATGATTAAATATGCTTTTATAGTATCTCTCGAAGCACCCAAAACACCGGATATCTTTACTAATATTCTTAAATCCAATACAAAATTAGTAGAAATACAGCCTAGACTTCCAATCCCTATCCCTGTAAAAATTTAACATACACCATACAACCATCTTTACGTTCAGAGATAAAGATGGCTTATTTTATTATTAGAAATTCACACTAACCACATTTCCTACTCTACACCTCCAACTCATCCATATAGTCCGCATACCACTGCATCATTTCTCTGCGTCCATCCATATACTGAGCATGGTTATAAGTTCCACGGATCGCGTTCTTATCGATATGTGCGAGCTAGGTTTCAATCCATGCAGAGTTATATCCCTTCTCATGCAAAATCGTGCTCATTGCGTGGCGGAGGCCATGTTCTGTTAGCCATTCTTTATACTCCAATCAATAACCTAATTTAAATTGCCTTTAATGGATTGCTCGACTTCGCAAAACTAAAAGGTGAAATCTCCCTCTCCCTATTCGCATCCAAATAATCTGCCCACCATTGGACCATCAGTCGCCTTTCTTCAATATGCTCCGCCTTATGAATATAAGCCGCCCTCACTGAATTACACTCTTGGTGGCTCATCTGCCTTTCTACTGCATCCTTAGACCACAAGCCTGACTCAATCAACGAGCTACACGCCATTGTTCTAAAACCATGCCCACACACTTCTGTCTTATTGTCATACCCCATCACACGTAATGCGTTGTTTACTGTATTTTCACTCATTGGTTTTCTTGGATTGTGATCACCGATAAAGATCAGCTCGTGGTTACCGCTGAATTGGTAGATCTGTTTTAAGATTTCAATAACTTGTCGGCTTAAAGAAAATAAATGAGGTGGTACGCATTTTTGATCCGCAATGGGAGTGTTTAACGCCTTCTATCGCTTCTCGTTCAGCGGGGATCGTCCACATGGAATTTTCAAAATCGATTTCATCCCAACGAGCAAAGCGCAATTCACTGGAACGAATGAAGACTAACAAGGTAAGTTTGACGGCAAGTTTAGTTAAAGGTCTTCCCTTATAATCATCAATGCGTTGTAAGAACTCAGGTAAGCGTTTAAGCTCTAATGTGGCCCTATGAATTCGTTTACCTTTCGCGACTGCGCCAGCCATGTCTTGCGCTGGGTTATAGTCGATTAAACCACTTTGTACGGCATAACGCATTATAGCTGTCACACGTTGTTGTAGACGTGCAACCACCTCAAGACATCTAGACATCTCTACGGCTTTAATAGGTTCGAGGAGATCACGAGTTTTCAGTTCCGCAATATTGCATTTACCAATAACTGAAAAAATATTGTCTTCAAGGCTTTTGAGTACCCGATGGCTATGCCCCTCTGATCACTTCTTATTGGTTGCATGCCAATCACGTGCAACCTTCTCGAATGTATTAAATTCCTTTTGTTGCTCTTCTTTTACTTCTTTGCGTTTTTCACTAGGATCTACTCCGTTAGCGACAAGTTTTCTTGCCCCATCTCGTTTTTCACGGGCACCGCTAGGGAGACATCAGGGTATACACCAAATGCTAGCATCTTTTCTTTACCGCTAAAGCGATAACGAAAGCGTCAATATTTAGAACCATTGGGGTGAACCAGAAGAAATAATCCTTTACCATCTGTCAGCTTATACGCTTTATCTTCAGGTTTTGCAGAACGGATCTTAGTATCGGAAAGTGCCATTTTAACTGTCTTCGCAACCGAATTGTGGGTGTATAACCTTATCGAATCGGCATACCCACATCATTCACCTCATATCGGATGAGTTGAGTATACGTGGTAAAATTAAAATACGAGGAAAAGCCTTATAAATCATGGAGTTCATGCATAAAAAAAGACGCTTTAAGCGTCTTGTTTTTGGTGCCGAAGGCCGGACTCGAACCGGCACACCCGAAGGCGGTTGATTTTGAATCAACTGCGTCTACCAATTTCGCCACTCCGGCACTGAAGTGTTTTTGGAAAACCCGCCCATTATACTTGTGTGAAGCCCCCTCGCAACAATTATTGTTAGTTTTCAGCTTGATTGGCGAAAAAAACTGCATTTGTGGTTTGTGGTTACAGTAAAAACACAATTGTTGCGCCGTTCAAAAACCGCTATCGTGTAGGTTTAAGTCGTATTGTATCAATCATCAAAACTTTTCGAGGCAATTCTATTTAGTTTCACTTTTATTTATTCTCTCTTCTCTGCTTCACCCTCTATTTTATTCTCACTTTTTAAAAGACAATTAATATTAAATATATTTATTTACTCTTCTATAGCAATACCTTATTTAAAATAAAATCGTCTTTAATTATTATTCAATATAAGTGATATATTTATTTTTATATAGCGATAAGTAAAAAAAGGATCAAAACTTGGGTTAGTGTTTTGATCCAACAGTACTACTAAACGAGGGCTTAGTTTTATTTTAATGACTATAAGTTATTTTTATAGCGTCACTGCCCTTTTCTTCCCTGGTGTGAGGAAGCAGGTAGTTATATTTTATATGATAAATACACGTCTTTATCTATACTGTGTTTTATTGATATAAAGGTACTTATTACTAAATTAATAAACTTAATTTTAAAAAAAAGGGTCTAATCTTTAATATAATGATGTTGAAATATTACTAATAACATATAACTTATTTATTATTTATTATTTATTATTTATTATTTATTATTTATTATTTATTATTTATTATTTA